>CAZZPH010000089.1:0-9664 GCA_964655725.1 uncultured Hyphomicrobium sp. | reverse complement strand
GATCAGCGCCTCCATCGAGCGCTTCAAGATCGCCCCGCCGAAGCGCGGCGAGATGAAGCGCTCGATGGAGGCGCTGATCCACCACTTCAAGCTCTACACCGAAGGCTTCCATGTGCCCGAGGGAGAGGTCTATGCGGCGGTCGAGGCGCCCAAGGGCGAATTCGGCGTCTATCTGGTCTCGGATGGGTCCAACAAGCCGTACCGTTGCAAGATCCGCGCGCCTGGCTTTCCGCATCTGGCCGCCATGGATCACTTGAACCGCGGGCACATGCTGGCAGACGTCTCCGCTATCATCGGCTCACTCGATATCGTGTTCGGTGAGATCGACCGTTAGGTGCCGCTGCGCCCCGGCGGCCGGTCGCAAACTCCGGCCGGCCGGGTTGTCTGGTCGATCGGGTGGCCAAGGGAGTTGCACTTTCTCAGTCTGCACCTTAGGTGGAGGGGCCTTTCAACGGACACCCTGCCATCACCGCCATGCTCGTCGACCATCACTGTCATATCGACCGGCCTGAATTTGCCGCCGACCTCGATGACGTCGTTGCGCGCTCGCACGCGGCGGGCGTCAGGCTGATGGTGAATATCTCCACGCGGGTACGAAAGTTCGATCACCTGCTCGCGGTCGTGGAGCGCTTTGACAGCGTCTATGGGACGGTCGGCACCCATCCGCACTACGCGCACGAGGAACTGGACGTCACCGCTGAAGATCTGGAACGCCTCTCGCGCCACCCCAAGATCGTGGGGATCGGGGAAGCAGGTCTCGACTATTACTACAAGCATTCGACGCCTGAGGCGCAGGCGCAAGGCTTTCGCACGCACATCGCGGCGGCGCGCACGACCGGGTTACCACTCGAGATCCACACCCGCGATGCGGATCAAGACACGCTGGCCATCCTCGTCGACGAACACGCGAAAGGTGTCTTTCCCGCGATCCTGCATTGCTTCACGGGTGGGCGTGAACTGGCCATGCGCGCGGTGGACCTTGGCCTCTACGTGTCGTTTTCCGGTGTGGTCACGTTCAAGAAGTCGGACGCGCTCCGCCAGATCGCCTGCGAGGTGCCACTCGATCGCATCCTGGTGGAGACCGATGCGCCGTATCTGGCCCCTGACCCCTATCGCGGAAAGCGCAACGAACCGGCCTACGTCACGCATACCGCTGAGGTGCTGGCCCGCGCGCGCGGGATTGACATGGAGACGTTCGCCGCCGCCACAACTCAGAATTTTTTCCGCATCTATCAGAAAGTGCCGCGCCCGGATCGGATGGGTCGTCCTGTGCCAGAGGCCCATTCATGAAGCTGCGCGCGACGATCCTGGGTTGCGGCTCTTCCGGTGGCGTGCCGCGTATCGGTCCGGTCTGGGGGGCGTGCGATCCCGACAATCCCCGAAACCGCCGCCGGCGCTGCGCGCTGTTGGTGGAGAGCCTGTCGAACCAGGGCGGAGTTGCTGTCCTCGTCGATACGCCGCCCGATATCCGCGAGCAGTTGATTGCAGCCCGCGCCGCGCATCTGGATGGTGTCCTTTTCACCCACGACCACGCTGACCACACCCACGGCATCGACGATCTGCGCATGGTCGCCTACGCCATGAAGCGAAAGGTCGATTGCTATTTCGATGCACCGACGCGCGACAGTCTGGTGTCACGCTTCGCTTACTGCTTTGAGCAGCAGTCGGGATCTGAATACCGGCCAATCCTGAAGGCACACGAGATTCCCGCGGATGGGCGCATCAGCATTGCGGGCGAGCGGCATCGATTCGATGTGCAGGCCATCCCGCAGTTGCACGGCGATATCGCTTCGCTCGGGTTCCGCTTCGGGCGGATCGCCTATTCGCCGGATATTTCGGACGTGCCAGAAGATTCACTGGCGCTGCTGGAGGGACTGGATGTGTGGATCGTCGACGCCCTGCGCTACACGCCCCATCCCAGCCATTTCTCGGTGAAGCAGGCGCTGAGCTGGATCGAGAGGGTTCGCCCCAAGCGGGCGATCCTCACGCATATGACGACGGATCTCGACTATGAGACACTGCGCGGCGAACTTCCCCCTCACGTCGAGCCGGCCTACGATGGCATGGTGATCGAGGTGGGTTGAGACTTAATCGGGGTGGTTGTCTGTGACGGGTGCTGGCGCATTCAAGGCTCGGGCGGCGCGCCATTCACGGAATCGGACCGTCTCGCCGTTGATCGTGCTGGAGGGCTGCGCCAGGTCCACCAGAAGCGGCGCGACCTCTTCCGGCGTTGGCAGTGTCATGGGGTCCTCACCGGGGAAGGCTTTGGCACGCATCGTAGTTCGCATGGCGCCCGGATTGACAATCGACACGCGCACGGCGCTGTTCTCACACTCGGCGGCATAGGAGCGCGCCAAAGCCTCCAGGCCTGCTTTCGAAACCGCGTAAGGACCCCAGTAGGCATATTGGCCGCTTGCCGCGCCTGACGAGACAAAGATTGCCCGCCCGGCATCCGATCGCTTCAAGACAGGATCGAGTGTCCTGATGAGCCGCCAGTTCGCCGTCAGATTGACATCCATGACCATCTGCCAGCTATCGGCCGTGACGTGTGGCAACGGCGAGAGCGGGCCCAGCATGGCTGCATTGGCCAGGAAAATGTCGAGCTTGCCCCACCGCTCGTAAATGGTCGGCCCGAGCCCGTCGATGGTTTCTCCCTTGCGCAAATCGAGCGTGAGGAGGGTGGCCGGTTCGGCAAATGTCTTGATCTCGTCGTCGATCTCTTCAAGAGCGCCCGTGGTGCGCCCGACGAGGATAACATGTGCTCCTGCCCGCGCGTAGGCGAGAGCGGCGGCCCGGCCAAGCCCGCGCGAGGCTCCCGTGATGAGGGCCAGTCGGTTCTTGAGCGGGAATTTCTCGGGCACGTCGGCAACGTCTCCTGATTGACGCGACGTCGGGACGACGCCGCCGTGGATGTGCTCAAACGACCTCCGCAAGGAGGGAGAGCTGTCTGAGATCCGCTCCGCTTTGATCGGTCAGCGGGGTTGGATACTCGCCAGTAAAGCAGTGATCGGTGAACTGCGGTGCGCCAGGATCGCGCGCGGCGACGCCCACCGCGCGGTAGATGCCATCGACGGAGATGAAGGCCAGACTGTCGGCCCCCATGAATCGGCGCATGCCGTCCACGTCGTGGTTGGCGGCGAGAAGATCGTTCTTCCGCGGGGTATCGATCCCGTAATAGTCGGAGTGGGTGATGGGCGGAGAGGAGATGCGCATGTGGACCTCGCGTGCGCCGGCCTCGTACATGAGCTGGACAATCTTTTTCGATGTCGTCCCGCGCACGACACTGTCGTCGATCAGGACAATGCGCTTGCCGCGGATGACGCCAGCATTGGCAGAATGCTTCAGCTTCACACCGAGTGCGCGGATGCGCTGCTCCGGCTCGATGAAGGTGCGTCCCACGTAGTGATTGCGGATGATGCCGAGTTCGAAGGGTATTCCGGACTGCGCGGCATACCCGATCGCGGCCGGGACCCCGGAATCGGGAATGGGCACGACGACATCAGCTTCAGCCGGAGCTTCGATGGCCAGTTCGCTGCCCATGCGCCGGCGCACATCATAGACGGAACGTCCGCCGACGACACTGTCCGGGCGGGCGAAGTAGATGTATTCGAAAATACAGGGCCGGGCAGGGCGGCGGGGAAACGGGCGGTGGCTCTCGATGCCCTCAGGCGTGACGACGACAACCTCGCCGTTCTCGATCTCGCGCACGAATTGGGCGCCGACCATATCGAGTGCGCAGGTCTCGGAGGCAAACACCGTCGCACCGTTGAGGCGCCCCATCACGAGGGGGCGGATGCCCACGGGATCACGCGCCGCGATCATGACGTCGTTCGTCAGGCATACGAGCGCATAGGCGCCTTCGATCTGGCGGATGGCCTCGATGAATCTGTCCACCGCGCGGCGCTTCTTGGACCGAGACAAGAGATGCAGAATGACTTCCGTGTCGGACGTGGATGGGAAGATCGCACCCGAGGATATGAGCTCCTGGCGCAACGTGCGCGCGTTCGTGAGATTGCCATTGTGGGCGACGGCGAAACCGCCGGTGTCGATGTCGGCATAGAGCGGCTGCACGTTCTTCAGAGCGGGTTCGCCGGTTGTGGAATAGCGGTTGTGGCCGACCGCCATGGCACCCTTCAGCCGATTGATGACACTAGCTTCGTTGAAATTGTCACCCACCAGGCCGAGGCGGCGTTCGGAGTGGAATTGTTGACCGTCGTAGGTGACGATGCCGGCAGCCTCCTGGCCGCGATGCTGCAGGGCATGGAGGCCGAGCGCTGTCAGCGCGCCAGCGTCGGCATGTCCGAACACGCCGAACACGCCGCACTCTTCGCGCAGTCGGTCGTCGTCGTAGGCAAACCTCACCTGAGGCGGTGGATCACCGGATTGGGCATCTTGAAAGTCTGGCATGTCGTTGGTCGCGTGCGCCATGGTTGCCTCCCGCTCAAGCATCCGTTGCGCTCCGGCCGCTGAAACGTCAGCGGTCGTCACAGGCGTGTCATTACCATCACTGGGGTGTGCTGCGCCATGGGGGCGGTGATGCGCGCCCCAATTATCCTTGCTGTTCCCCTTCGGCGGGGGTCGGCGGTGTTGTGAGCGTCGAAGGCATGTGGGTTTCGAGCGTGGTCCTGATCGCGTCCCCAGTGCCCTTGATATAGGGCAGCGACTTGGCTTCACGGACCCAAGGGAACTGGTTCTCGGGCTGGGGGATGAACGATTCGTAGAACATGTAGGGGATGACGACGAGAATGAAGCCGCGCGCCACGCCGAATGCGAGGCCTAAAATGCGGTCGATCATCCCGACAGAGCTGTCCAGGATCGCGTCGGAGATGCGCGAGGTCAAAAGGTGAACAATGATCAGCACGATCAGGAAGATGACCGCGCCGATCGCGATCTGCGCGATGGCGACCTGAGTTCCGACCTGAGCGGCCATGTCCTCGGCGAATTGCTTGTGGTTGAGGATAAAGTAGAGCACGGCGATGGCAGCGACCGCCCACGACACGATCGAGAGCAGTTCACGCGTCAATCCCCGATACATCGCAAGCAGGCCTGAGATGATCAGGATCGCGATCAGCGCGGCGTCGAGATACGTCAGCGGTCCGATCATGAGCGGGGCCTCCGAAGGGCAAGGACTTGGGCAAACTGCCCTCAATTTCACCGGTTCAGTCGCATGCGCGCAATGGGTCTGCAAGCTCTTTGAGGAAACTAAGCCGGGTGAGTGACATGTTCGCCGCGTCGGGCCCGAGATCACCCGATGCGGGAACGACGGCTTCCGTGAATCCGAGCTTGCGGGCTTCCTTGAGACGTCCGGCAGCGTGAGCACTGCTGCGAATTGCACCCGACAGCGATATTTCTCCGAAGGTGACGCGCGTATTGGGCAGCGCAACACCCGAATGGGACGACAAAAGGGCCGACGCCACGGCCAGATCGGCGGCCGGCTCGCTGATTTTCAAGCCTCCGGCAACATTGAGATAGACGTCGTGCTGCGCCAGCGAGATGCCGCAGCGCGCTTCCAGCACGGCCAGAATCATCGACAGCCGGTTGCCGTCCCAGCCGACCACGGCGCGCCGCGGTGTGCCAAGCGATGTCGGGGCCACCAGTGCCTGGATCTCCACCAGGATGGGACGCGTGCCTTCGACGCCTGCGAAAACAGCGGCACCCGGAACGGACGAATCGCGATCGCCGAGAAACAGCTCCGAGGGATTGGCGACCTCCTTAAGACCTTGCTGGATCATCTCGAAGACGCCGATTTCGTCCGTTGCGCCGAACCGGTTCTTCGTCGCCCTCAAGATTCGGAACGTATGCCCGCGGTCGCCCTCGAATGACAGAACCGTGTCGACCATGTGCTCGACGACCTTCGGCCCTGCGATCTGCCCATCCTTGGTGACATGCCCGACAAGTAGCAGTGCTGCGCCTTTTGTCTTGGCGAAGCGGATCAGCGACTGGGAGGCCGCGCGCACCTGGCTGACGGTGCCGGGTGCGGCCTCGATCTCGTCCGACCACAGGGTCTGGATCGAATCCACGATAATAAGATCCGGGCGTTCGCCGGCTGCGAGCGTGGCCAGAATGTTGGCGAGGTTGGTTTCGGCCGCGAGGGCGACTGAGGCCTCAGACAAACCCAAGCGATCCGCGCGCAGGCGCACCTGTGCCGTGGCCTCTTCGCCGGAGAAATAGAGGGCGTTGAGGCCTGCCTGGGCGATCGATGCGGCCAGTTGGAGCAACAGCGTCGATTTGCCGATGCCCGGCTCGCCAGCGATCAGCAGTGCGGAGCCCGGCACGATTCCTCCGCCCGTCACGCGGTCGAGTTCGGGCATGCCGGTCAGGAAGCGGGGCGCCTCGCGTGTTGAGCCGGTCAGTGTTTCCAGCCGCACGGGCGTGCCGCGCGTTGTGCGCGACATGCCCGAGCCGGGTGCCGGGCCGGCGTCGGTTTCCTGGCTCAGCGTGTTCCACTCGCCGCAAGCCGCGCACTTGCCCGACCAGCGCGGTGATGAGGCGCCACATGCCTGACAGACGTAGATGCTCTTGGCGGGCTTGGCCACACTCACCTCTCCTTAATGACGGCACTGCGTGCCGGCGTGCCGACGCCGCTTGCGACGTAAATGCGCTCAAAGCGGCGGCCCAGGCGGATGAGCATCTCGTAGCCGATGGTGCGGGCATCCGCGCCGGCGGCTTCCAGCGATATGAGCGGTCCCACGATTTCAACGAGGTCTCCCCTCGCGACGGGCCGTGGGGTGTCCGTGACGTCCACCGTGACGAGGTCCATGGAGACGCGCCCGACCATCGGCATCTCGCACCCGTGAATCGCTACCCGGCCACCGGGGATGGCATCGGGTGCGCTGGCAGTGCGCGGCACTCCGTCGGCATATCCCGCCGCAATAATGGCAATGCGGGATGCGCGCCGGGCGGTCCAGGTGCCCGAATAGCCCACGGACTGGCCGGGCCTCAGGTCGCGCACCTGCAGGACGCGGCTCTCGACCTTGACGACAGGCTCGACCGGCGCTCTGCGCCCCTGGAAAGCTTGGCCGCCATAGAGCGCATAGCCTGGCCGGACAAGGTCGTAATGGTAGGTCGGACCCAGCATCAGGCCGTCAGAGGCGGCAAGGCTTGCCGGTGCTTTGGGAAACTGCACCCGTAGCCGATCGAAGGCCACGCGCTGGGTCTCGTTGGCGGGATTGGTTGGATCATCGGCTGAGGCCAGATGGCTCATGATCAGGCGCAGATCGAGATCGCTTGTCAGCGTGTCATCGGCCGCGAACTTCATGACGTCGACTTCTTCCAGGCCCAGGCGATTGAGCCCCGTGTCGAGATTGAGTGCAGCAGGCAGCCGGCGGCCGAGGTTGCGCGCAGTGGAGCGCCATTCTGCAACCTCTGCGGCACTTGCAAGGCACGGGATCGCATCCACCTCGGTCAGGAGCTCTTGTGATCCGCTAAGCAGACCATCCAGGACAAATATCTCAGCCTGCGGAGCCAGGTTGCGCACATCGGCCGCCTCGCCGGGTGTCGCCACGAAGAAAGTCGTGCATCCGCGATCGGCGAGTTGCGGTACCACGCGGGCAACACCAAGCCCGTAAGCATCGGCCTTGACCACCGCGGCGCATCGTGCCGGCGCAACGAGCGAGGCAAGGGCGGCCCAGTTGCGCGCGACGGCGCCAAGATCGATCGTGATCCGGCCTGGTGTCGCGCCTGGTCGCTGAGGATATGTCATCGCCGGGTTTTTGGCATAGCGTTGCGCCGCGCGCGAGGGCTCACTCGTGGCGCTCGGGCAGATAATCGTCGCGGGCGAGATTTCCAAAGCGGGTGAACTGGCTCTCGAACGAGAGGTTCACTGTCCCCGTTGGTCCATGTCGCTGCTTGCCGATGATCACTTCAGCGCGGCCATGGACGGCCGTCATCTCCTGCTGCCATTTCAATGTGGCCTCGACGTCGGTATCGGAAGGCTTGCGCCGCTCCACGTAGTATTCTTCGCGAAATACAAACATGACGACGTCGGCGTCTTGCTCAATAGAGCCCGATTCACGAAGGTCGGAGAGCTGGGGGCGCTTGTCTTCGCGCTGTTCTACGGCACGCGAGAGCTGGGAGAGTGCGAGGATTGGAACAGCCAGCTCTTTGGCGAGAGCCTTGAGCCCTGTCGTGATTTCGGTGATCTCCTGCACGCGGCCCGCACCGGCCGTGCGCGCGGAGCCGGCAAGCAGCTGGAGATAGTCGACGACAAGAAGGCCGAGTCCACGCTGGCGCTTCAGTTTGCGGGCGCGCGCAGCCAGCTGAGCGACGGTGATGCCGCCCGTCTGGTCGATGTAGAGCGGGATGCGGCTCATTTCCTGGGAGACGTGCACGAGCTTGGAGAACTCGTCCTGATTGATCATGCCTCGGCGGATGCGCTCTGACGCGATCTCGGCCTGCTCGGAGAGAATTCGGGTGGCGAGTTGCTCGGCCGACATTTCCAGCGAGAAGAAGCCGACGATTGCGCCGTCGAGTGCCTTCTCCTCGCCATTCGGTTCCGTTGCCGCGCGATAGGATTTGGCGATGTTGTAGGCAATGTTGGTCGCGAGCGCCGTTTTCCCCATGGAAGGCCGCCCGGCGAGGATAATGAGGTCGGACGACTGCAATCCGCCCAGCTTGCTATCTAGATCGTTGAGACCGGTCGACAATCCGGAGAGGTGTCCATCGCGTTCGTAGGCGCTGTTGGCCATGTCGATCGCGTGCATGAGGGCTGTGCCGAAGGACAGGAAGCCCTGTCCGTATTTGCCCTTCTCGGCCAGCGCATAGAGGCGCGACTCCACATCCTGGATCTGCTCCTCGGGAGGGTGATCGACAGGACTATCGTAGGCCGTGTTCACGAGATCCTCGCCGATCACGATCAGATTCCGGCGGATGGCGAGGTCGTAGATCGTCTGTCCATAGTCATGGGCGTTGATGATCGTCGTCACGTTGGCGGCGAGCCGTCCCAGATACTGCGGTACCGTCAGGTTAGGTGCGATCGGCTCGGCGTTCTCAAAGTAGGTCTTGAGTGTGACGGGGGTTGCCTGCTTGCCGGCCTGGATGAGCTTGGTCGCGGTCTCGAAAATTTCCGCGTGGAGGGGGTCATAGAAGTGCTCGGGTGCGAGAAAATCTGAAACCCGGTCGAGTGCTTCGTTGTTGACGAGGATCGCGCCCAGGAGCGCTTGTTCCGCCTCGATGTTGTGGGGAACCTGGCGGAACTGCACGGGCTCGCGCGCATCGGCGGCGGCGCGCAGCTTGTCGGTGGGGAGGAGGGCGGGCTCTGTCATGAGGAGGGGCCTACAGGAGTCGCAAGCTCCCGGCACCGGCCACCGCGCGCTGCGGTCTCAGTCATCCCCAAACTGTCACCACCATCCACACACCGCCGGTCCGGCGCAATTCGCTGCTTGCACGAGGCGAATCGGACGCTGAGCTCGTGGGAGCGGCCCAGCCTGAAGGCTCTGGCAGTTGCCACCCGTCTCTGAGGACAGTCTGTGTCTCAACTGCAACGATCGCGATGATTATCCCGAAGGGCGTCGTGATCCGCCCATCGTGCGGTTGTCGCCGGATAATATCCGCTTTAAGGATGTTATCTTATATCATCCGGTTTGAGTGGGGCAGCGCATGTGGTGGCATCTGACGGTTGCGGGGGAGTTGAACCCGAAGTTGAAATCGGACGGCGGGGCTGAAG
>CAZZPH010000088.1:9150-9681 GCA_964655725.1 uncultured Hyphomicrobium sp. | reverse complement strand
GGCGGCTCATAACCGCCTGGTTCCAGGTTCGAATCCTGGCGGGCCCACCATTGCCAAAAAGATCTGGTTCATCACCTCGGGCTCAACTCCCGCACATCCATAGCGATTTCTTCAAACATGCGCCCCGCATCCCGGCACGCACCTTGAAGGAACTGCGCAATCCGCGCGGCCTCATCCTGGGACCAGCGGTCAATTGTAGGTGCGATGGCGTGGGCCTCAAGATGCTCCAACGTGACCAGGCGTCGTTGCAGGCCGGCATCGATGAGCAAGCTGCTGACTTTTCCGATATTCCCTTCGATTGCCAAAAAGGGCAGGCCCATACGGATCGCGAGGCAGACGGCGTGGTATCGTCCGCTCACGATTGCACGCGCATCGTTGGCTAGCATGGCGCAGAAGGTAGCAACGTCCGGATAGGTCGCACGATATCGGATCGACCAACTCGGGTCGCGCCTGAGCCACCCTGACGCGCGCTTTGCCTGATAGGACATCCGCCGCACCACCGAACCCCGCACCGGGACCGGTGGTGGACAG
>CAZZPH010000088.1:429-9140 GCA_964655725.1 uncultured Hyphomicrobium sp. | reverse complement strand
GCGCAGCGTAACGGTTCGGGAATCTTTCCAGGTACTGGCAAGTGCGATCAGGCGGCGCGACACGTGTTTGTCGGATGCATCGGTCACCACGAGACATCCCCCGCCAACTGCAGCCGGAGCGTCTGTCCATGACAGCGTCAGATCAGGAACGTGGCGCGCTTTGATGCCATGTTGAGCCAGCAGCGCAAGGCTGGCCGAGTCACGAACGTAGCGCCGCCGGAATTGGCCATAGCCGGCGAGGACCTCGTCACTGTTGGCTTCGATGGACGCATTGATAAGATACGCGGGAATACCAAGCGCTGCTAGTCGATGGGCGAGCGCCGATGTACGGCGGGCCGTTGGCGAGTCGTGATGGAGCGAACCTTCCCCATTCACGATAACCAGATCAAACGCCGTGCCCGTCGCGAGTTCCTTCTCGACGGACGGCCAATCCCACCCAGCCGTCAATTGAATATCGGCGCGCCGGGCAAGTTCAATCGCCCGTGCGGTCACGAGGGCAGAACCGTGATGTCCGGCGAGCGACGCATCGTTCACCAGCAGCGCTTGTAGCATGCCAACCCGCACTATTTATCTAACGCAAAGGGGGCTATATCACTGCGGTCATCCGGGGTCATGCGCTTCGTGCGCGAAGGTCATGGTTGCAGGACATCCCCCATCGACCCCGCGGACAGGCGCCTGCAATCTTGGTAGGGATCAGTTCGGAATGCACCCTGCCTCGCCGCTGTCCCGTCATCATTCCATCAGGCCGCTTCCACGATGCCCCAGTCCATAATTCTCCTGTGCGACGACAAGCCGGGGCACTTCCATTCGGCGGAGGGCGTGGCGGCGGCAGTGCAGCTCATCGCCCCTTTCGGCATTCACCGCGTCGAGGTCCGCCGTCCAGCCTATGCGCCACCTGACCTCCTGTCCTGGCTGACCAACCGGCACACCCCGCCCGGCGTCATCCTGAAAGCGATCTACGGATTAGAAGCTGCAAAGCTACCGGCTGCGTCTCTCGTCGTCTCCGCGGGGGGAGACACACTGGCCGCCAACATCGCCCTCGCGCGACTGCAAGGCATCCCGAACATCTTTTACGGCTCCATCCGGCGCTACCGCATCGAGGATTTCACGCTCGTTCTGAATTCACAGCCCGAGCGGACCGCACATCCCCGCGAAGTCCAGTTCATGAAGCCGTCGGCCCGCGATCCTTTCTCCATACCGCCGGCGCGCGGTGCGGACGGGGATCAGCCGCTGCGCTTGGCACTCCTCGTGGGCGGCAACTCCGGCACGGTCACCTTTCAGGATGCGGATTGGGACCGCCTCGTCGCCTTTCTGCGCGCGTGCAAGGAGCGTCATGGTTTCAAATTCGTCGTATCCAACTCGCGCCGCACGCCCCCGTCATTTTCCGATCGTCTGGCGTCAGTTGCGACCGAAACGGACAGCCCCATCGCGCGCTTCATCGATGTGCGGCACGTGGGAGCGGGAACGCTTCTGGAGCTCTTCAGCGATTGCGATGCGGTCATTGCGACGACCGATTCCAGCTCCATGATTTCCGAGGCCATCTGGATGCGCCGCCCTGTCATCGCCGTCGCCCCGGAGCGCTCCCGTCATCTGGACCGCGAGGCGCGCTACCGCGCCTACCTTGAAGCCCGTGGCTGGTGCCGCGAAATACCCTTAACGAGTCTCGACGCCCGCCACGTCCGCAATCTCCTGGCGTCCCTGACACCGCAAGATGAGAACCCGCAGGCCGAACTTGCCGGTTTGCTCAAGCGGCACCTTCCTCAGCTGTGTTCGACAGAGGAACTTGGCGAGGGCGAACCATCACCATGAAGGCGTGGCGTGAGGGGCTCTCCGCGCGTCGGGCGCAGCACCCGGCTCACGCCTCCACGATATGGATGTCTTCGCCGGCATAGACGGACCTGAGACTGCCGACATCGTCGATCGCCATCGCCCAGATGTTGCAGCGGCTGGCAAGCCGCAACTCGCCGTCGCGCGAGAGCGGTGTGGGACCAAAAGCAATGGCGATGGCATCGCCGTCGGGCCAGAAGACGATCTCACCCGGATTCACCACATCGCGGGCCTCAGGTTCGGTGACCGCCTGAACGGGCGCTGGAAAATAAACTTCCGGGCCCCACGTCTGGGCCGAGGCGTGAATGGGCAGGACGCGCCAGATTTCATCCGCTGTGGGCGTATCGAGAAGCCGCGCGCGGATGGTCACTGCGCCCGCATGGATCAGGATTTCCCGCACCGTTCGCCTCCCGCCCGGACGGCGCGTCACAACGCCGTCATGAACAGTCTCTCACCGCAGATGGCAATCTTCAAGTGCGGTGAGGGATCAGCGCAAACCGCGATCGCGCGGCCCGCTTGATTGTGCTGCGCACAACGAAGCGGCCGCGACGCTGGTGTGAGCTGTAAACAGAGCAGAATTGCCGAACCCGAACCGATCAGGCCGGCGGCTGGCCAAACACCAGAACCGCGTTCAGGCCACCGAACGCGAAGGAATTCGACATGGCGTAGGTGATCTTTTTATCGCGCCCCTGATTGGGCACGTAGTCGAGATCGCAATCGGGGTCCACCTCGTCGAGGCCGATGGTGGGCGGCAGGAAGCCCTCCTGCATCGCCTTGATACAGGCCACAGCCTCGATGCCGCCGCCGGCACCCAGCGGATGACCGTGCATGGACTTGGTGGACGAAACAGCAAGATTATAGGCGTGCTTGCCGAACAGGTCCTTGATGGCGTTGGTCTCGTTGCGGTCGTTGATGGTTGTCGCCGTGCCGTGGGCGTTCAGATAATCGATCGCCATCGGCGGCAGCTTGGCGTCCTGCAATGCCAGCCGCATGGCCTCGCGAGGGCCCTCGATGTCCGGGTTGACCATGTCCTTGCTGTCGGAGGTCATGCCGTAGCCGACGATCTCCGCAAGGATCTTGGCGCCGCGGCGGCGCGCATGTTCCAGTTCCTCGAGCACCAGAATGCCGGCCCCCTCACCCAGAACCGTGCCGTTGCGCTTCTTAGCGAATGGAAAGACGCCTTCCGGCGAGAGCACGTGCAGCGCCTGCCACGCCTTCATCGTTCCATAGTTGATGACGGATTCGGAGGCTCCTGCGATGGCGACGTCGACCATATCATGCTGGATGTAGTCTCGTGCGATGCCGATTGCGTGCGTGGCCGTCGAGCACGCTGAGCAGGTGGCGAACGTCGGACCCTTGACGCCGTATTCGATACCCACATGCGCTGACGCCGACGAGCCGATGATACGCAGGAGCGTCAGCGGATGGGTGGCGCGCTTGTTGTGGATGAAGAGATCGCGGTAGGCGGTCTCGTAGGTCGTTAACCCGCCAGCGCCCGAACCCACGATGCAGGCGGAGCGATACGGATTGGCAATCGGCATTTCCAGGCCCGACTGCGCGACAGCCTCCGCAGCAGCAGCGGCCGCGAACCACGAGTAGCGATCCGCGTGCATAATGATTTTATCGCGCTTGAAACCTTTGAGCCTCTGCTTGGGATCAAAGTTCTTGATCTGCGCAGCAATCAGGATCTTCAGATCCTCGAGGGGAAAGCCCTCCAGCGCGCTGACCCCGCAGCGCCCTTCCCTGACGCCGGACCAGAACTCATTGACGTCCAAGCCAATGGGCGTGACGACGCCCATTCCTGTGACGACGACCCGACGCGGACGGCTTTGAGAGGGCATGACAATACTCACCATGGCCGTACGAGCCGGCCTTAGACCAGATTAGAGACTCATTGGAGCGTAGAGGGGCGGCGGCTCAGGCCTTGGCGCCGGCAGCTGCCGGTCCCGCCTCCATCAACGCCTTGACGCGTTCGACCACCGAGCCAACGGTCTTGAAATCGTCGACTTCCTCGTTGGCGTTATAGGGGATCTCGATGCCAAAACTGTCTTCGATATCGAAAACGATCATCGCCAGATCGAGGGATTCGATTTTCAGATCGGTGAGCGGAGTCGTAAGCGAAATGTCGTCCCGCGGCTCCTTCATATGCTTCTTGAGGATCTCGATGATCTTCGTTGCCACTTCGTCCATATCGCTCTCCAAACCGGCTCCGCATACGGATCCCGGTCACAGTTACTTTGCCTGTTCCTAGGTCAGGGCAGAATTCGCCACAAGCTAGGCCGTCACATATCCTTAAAGCCCAACCAAGTCTAGTTGACCCAAACTGGACAATAGCATGGGGCGAAGTGCCACAATTGTTACAACCCACCCCTGGCGCGCTGTTACCTGCGGCATTGCTTACCTCTTGCCCACGGATAACCGGCTACGAGGTCTAGTCCTGAACCATGAAAAAGTGTTCAATGCCCGCGTGTCGTGTCCGTCCCACGCGGATGAGACCGGCCAGCCGCTGATAGGGCCGCTGAAAGGTAAGGGCCCTGTTTTCCGCCGCACCTTTGACCACCGCCTCAGGCGGCAAGCGGTTTGGTTGAGCCGTCCCGGAGGCCGAATGGCAGGCTCAATGGGGCAGAAGAACGGCACTTCAAAACGATGAAAGGCCGGCGATGCACAAAACGCCACATCCTGCGACCCCAGCATCCCACCCTTGGCTCTCAAGCTATCCCGCTGATGTCGACTGGTCTCAGACCATTGCACCCGAACCCCTGCCTGAACTGCTCGCATCATCGGTTCGCCAGCATGGCGCACGCAAATGCACAACGTTTCTGGGAAAGACGCTGAGTTATGCTGAATTGGGCCACTGCGTGGATCGCGCCGCCGCAGGATTGCAGCACATTGGCGTAAAGAAGGGCACTAAGGTTGGTCTTTTCCTCCCTAATACGCCAACTTTCATCATTTATTACTATGCAATACTCAAGGCCGGCGGAATCGTCGTCAACTACAATCCCCTCTATACTGTCGAGGAGCTCAGCTTCCAGGTCCAGGACAGCGAGACCGAAATCATGGTCACGCTGGACTTGAAGCTTCTCGTCGAAAAGGTGGATGCGCTACTGGACTCGGGCGTGCTCGCGCGCGCGATAATCTGCCCTTTCGCACCCCTCCTGCCCTCGGCAAAATCGATCCTGTTCCGGCTGTTCAAAAGCGGCGAACTCGCCAAGCCCCGCCTCCCGGCGTCCTCCGGCCGCGTCGTCTTGGAATCGCAACTCACGAAGTCCGGTCTGACGCTGCAGAATGTACCGATCGATCCCCTGAACGACGTCGCGGTCCTCCAGTACACCGGTGGAACCACTGGCACGCCCAAAGGCGCAATGCTGACGCACGCCAATCTTTACACCAATACACAGCAGGTGATGTCGTGGGCGCCAGAGCTTGGAGATGGCGAAGAGCGGGTGCTGGGTGTCCTGCCCTTCTTCCACGTCTTCGCCATGACCGTGGTCATGAACTTCGGCATCGCCAAAGGCGCCGAGATCGTCATGATGCCGCGCTTCGTCCTCAACGACGCGCTGAAGCTTATCCATGCGAGCCGCCCCACGATCATGCCGGGCGTGCCGACGCTCTTCAACGCCATCCAGAACCATCCCCACATCAAGAATTACGATCTCACCTCGCTGAAGTTCTGCCTTTCGGGCGGGGCAGCACTGCCCCTGGAGGTCAAGCAGAAGTTCGAGGGGACGACCGGTTGCAAGCTCGTCGAGGGCTACGGGCTTTCGGAGGCCTCGCCCGTCGTCACGTGCAATCCGGTTGAAGGCCGGACGCGGCCCGGTTCCATTGGCCTTCCGCTGCCCGGCACGATCGTATCGCTGCGCAGCCTCGCCGACCCAAGCGTCGAGGTTGCTGCCGGCGAACGCGGTGAGCTGTGTGTCAAAGGTCCACAGGTCATGCGCGGCTATTGGAAGAAACCCGACGAGACTGCTGCTCAGTTCGTCGGCGATTATCTGCGCACGGGCGATGTAGCGATCATGGACGCTGACGGTTTCTTCCAGATCGTCGATCGCATCAAGGACCTCATCATCTGCTCAGGCTACAACGTCTACCCCCGCCGGGTGGAGGAGGCGATCTACGAACACCCAGCCGTCGAAGAAGTCACCGTCATCGGCATTGCGGACCCCTATCGCGGGGAGGCGCCCAAAGCGTTCATCAAGCTCAAGTCCGGCATGAGCGCGACCGAAACGGACATCCTCAAGCATCTGGAGGTCAAACTGTCCAAAATCGAGATACCCGCGCAGATCGAGTTCCGCGATGCACTCCCCAAAACCATGATCGGGAAGCTGTCCAAAAAGGAGCTGAAAGCAGAGGAGAAGGAGCGCAGCAGCTGAAGAAAGCGAAATTGGGCTTAATTTAAAACGCTTAGAGAGAAGTTTATGGTTTCCGGGAACCTCTTCGCAACCTCTTTCGGGTTATAACCGCTCCGTTCAAATCCTATCAAATCTGAGCTAGTCGGGTGTCGATCGTGTCTCGAGAACTGGTTGCTTCTCAAGCTCAAACTCCTGCCGCCGGCGGAAGCCAAAATGTCCTGGACCAACGCTGGGCGCGGCGCAACGGCACGCGGATGCGGGCGCAGGTGCAGCACCCCTCGCTTTCCAATCCCCTGCCCTGCACGATTCTGGATACCTCCTCCACGGGAGCCCGCCTCGAACTCGACATTGTTCGCGGCGGCCAGATCTCCCGCGACACGGTTCCCCAGAAGTTCACACTGGTCATGCCGTCCGAGCGCCTGCTCGTCGATTGCGAAGTCGCATGGCGCAGCAATCAGCTCATCGGCGTGCGCTATCTGGCGCCTGCCCGTTTCCAGCCCAAGCCGCCGCCCCGCAAGTCCGAACCGCCGCGCAAGCCCGGCATGAAACTTCTGGCGAAGATCATCAATCCGATTTGAGGGTGTCCAAGGATTTGGCTCGTCGCGGGCCCAGCGCTTCGCGAGAATAACCGCGCGTTCGCGACGTTATCAAAATCCGGACGTTCCCAGCATGCTCAGGGCGAACAGCCCCGCCCAAGCAACAGCTGAAGCAAACCAAATGCTATTGTGCCAAGTCATAGATGGCATTCCCATATCAGTCTGGTTGGCACGAATTCCGCCCTAGGAGGCCAACGCAATACTCAAGGGGCAAGTCTCTTCAATATGATGGACCGACGCTGCAACAATCAGTCTGTATAGCTACATGCTTGCCTGAACCGATACGTAGGCGAGTCGCAGCCAATCTGCTCCCGAAAGCAGGTCGAAACCAATGGTTTTGACGGGGTGATGGGCGCTTCTTGCGGACAGTGGTGCAGCCACGCAACGTTCTGGCTCACCGTCGGCGGCCCGGATCCGGCAGATCGCGGGCTGTTTTAGACCAGCCGCGACTGCTCGACCGCAGCGGCAATAAACGACCTGAACAGCGGATGGGGTTCGAAGGGCCGAGACTTCAGTTCTGGATGGAATTGAACGCCGATAAACCAAGGATGATCGGGATACTCGACGGTCTCCGGCAACAGACCGTCTGGAGAAAGGCCCGCGAAGGAGAGCCCGGCGGTCTCGAGTTTCTCGCGATAGCGGGTATTGACCTCGTAGCGATGGCGGTGACGCTCGGAAATGCTGGTCGCCCCGTAGATGGAGGCGATCCGCGAAGCCGGCCCGAGGGTTGCGGGAAACGCACCCAGCCGCATCGTCCCACCCAAATCGCCGCCCTGGCGTCTCGTTTCGAGCTCATTGCCGCGCATCCATTCGGTCATCAAACCGACGATGGGTTCACTGGATTGTCCAAACTCAGTCGAGCTGGCATCGGAAATCCCGCACAGGTTCCGTGCCGCCTCGATACACGCCATCTGCATGCCAAAGCAGATCCCGAAATAGGGCACCTTGCGCTCGCGGGCGAAACGCGCCGCCAGGATCTTGCCTTCGGCACCCCGCTCCCCGAATCCACCCGGCACAAGAATTCCGTGCACACCTTCCAGATAGGGCGCGGGATCGGCTGATTCGAAAATCTCACTCTCGATCCACTCGAGGCGCACGCGCACACGATTAGCAATGCCACCGTGCACCAGCGCTTCGATCAGTGACTTGTAGGCGTCCTTCAGTCCAGTGTACTTGCCCACGACCGCGATAGTGACCTCGCCTTCAGGATTGGCGATGCCGCGCGATATGGTTTCCCACCGCGTCAGATCCGGCTTGGGGGCCCCGATGATGCCGAACGCCTCAAGAACCTGTTGGTCCAGGCCCTCGCGGTGATAGGCCAGCGGCACATCGTAGATTGAGGCTACGTCGAGCGCCTGGATCACAGCCTCTTCCCGCACGTTGCAGAACAAAGCGATCTTGCGCCGTTCCGATGCGGGCACCTCGCGGTCCGACCGGCACAGCAAGATGTCGGGCTGAATGCCAATCGAGCGCAACTCCTTGACAGAATGCTGCGTGGGCTTGGTCTTGAGTTCTCCAGCCGATGGAATGTACGGCATCAGGGTCAGATGCACATAGACAGCGGCCCCGCGGGGAAGCTCGTTGCCGAGTTGGCGGATGGCCTCGAAGAACGGCAATCCCTCGATGTCGCCGACAGTGCCGCCGATCTCGACCAGCACGAAATCGACGTCGTCGTTACCGCTGCGCACGAATTGTTTGATGGCGTCTGTGACGTGCGGGATCACCTGCACGGTGCCACCGAGGAAATCCCCGCGGCGCTCCTTGGCCAGGATGTCCTGATAGATGCGGCCTGTCGTGATGTTGTCGGTCTTGCGGGCCGGCACACCCGTGAAGCGTTCGTAGTGGCCGAGATCCAGGTCGGTCTCCGCTCCATCGTCGGTGACGAACACCTCGCCGTGCTGGTAGGGGCTCATCGTGCCCGGATCCACATTGAGATAGG
>CAZZPH010000088.1:0-419 GCA_964655725.1 uncultured Hyphomicrobium sp. | reverse complement strand
GGGCTGTTGGGCCAGCAGCCGGATGCGTGATTTGATTTCGTCGGTAATGTGAGGAATCACCTGCACGGTTTTGCCGAGATAATCCCCGCGGCGTTCCTTGCCCAGCACAGTTTCGTAAACCTGGCCGCTGGTGAGGTTGTTGTTACGGGTGAGCACACAGTTGGTGAAGCGTTCGTAATGCCCGAGATCCAGATCGGTCTCAGCGCCGTCCGCCAGCACATACACTTCCCCGTGTTGAAACGGATTCATCGTGCCCGGATCCACATTGAGATAGGGATCGAGCTTGCGAAGCCGGACGGAATATCCGCGCGCTTGGAGCAGCGCGCCGAGGGCGGCGGAAGCTAGGCCTTTTCCGAGGGAGGAGACCACGCCGCCGGTAATGAAGATGTACCGTTGCATGGAGTCCGAGCCTTACATGA
>CAZZPH010000087.1:0-9696 GCA_964655725.1 uncultured Hyphomicrobium sp. | reverse complement strand
GCCGTTGTTTGTCGGTGAGGCCGGTTACACTGCCGTTGCCACGGCTTTGTATGCCGAGTTTGCAAAGGCCGGCGAGTGGGGTCTCAATCCGGCCGATTTCGAGGTCGCACCTCTGGGTGAGGATCGTTCCGGAGGCCCTGAGTTGCCGCGTCAGCAGCGTGTGGATGCGGAGACCCGTTTTGGGTTGACGGTGCTCAAATATGCGCGCCACGCGCGCGGAGGGCGCATCACGGACCCCGCCAAACAGCTGTCGTCCTATCTCGATCGCCGACCAACGTATCTCGACCCCAAGAACATTCTGGATCGCATTGCGGCGGCCGATGATCCCGCGGCGGTTCTGCGAGACACCCACCCCCGCCACGCGCAGTTCGAGAAGCTGCGGCAGCGCTATCTGGAGATGAAGGCAAGCGCGGATGCCGCCGCTGACGTGGTCCGTGTGCCCGCCAAGGGCCCCAAGCTCGTTCCCGGTGCAACGCACCCTGATGTCGGGTTGTTGCGCCGGCGCCTCGATGTTCCGGTCGGCCGCGCCGCTGACGGCACCCCCCTCGACGAGTCCCTCTATGATGACGAACTGGCCGTCGCCGTGGCGAAGTTCCAGGAGTCGAAGGGTGAGAAGGCGGATGGCATTGTCGGGCCGCGCACACGCGCAGCGCTGAATGACATCGCAGTGCCCGACCCGGAGCGCATCCTCGCCAACATGGAGATGTGGCGCTGGATGCCGGATGATCTCGGAGAGACCTACGTCTGGGTGAATATCCCTGAGTACATGGTCCGCGTCGTCAAGAACGGCGACATCATCCATGAAGAGCGGATCATCGTTGGCGAGACGTCCAAGCAGACCCCCATCTTCTCTGATCAAATCGCGACCATCTACTTCAATCCACGCTGGCATGTTCCGCAAAGTATCAAGGTGCGCGAACTCTATCCGAGTCTTCTGCGTGGCGGCGGCAGCTTCTACAAGCAGGGACTGCGGTTGATGCGCAATGGGCGCTATGTGGATCCGGACGGCGTGGATTGGTCGCGCGCGGACATTCGCAGTTTCGACGTCTATCAGCCATCGGGACCGGGAAATGCTCTGGGGATCGTGAAGTTCACCTTCCCCAACAAGCATGCGGTCTATCTTCACGACACGCCGGGCAAGAACCTGTTCGATGCCTCGACGCGTACTTTCAGCCATGGCTGTATGCGTGTTCGCAATCCGATGCGGCTGGCCGAAGTTCTCCTGGAAGAGGAGCGCGGCTGGTTGCCGGAGAAGGTGCACGAGACGCAGCGGTCGAGCCGTGATGAGGTTCCCGTTGAACTGTCGCGCAAGATCCCAGTCCACATGACCTACTTCACGACACTCGTCGGAGAGGACGGGAGCGAGAAGACGGTGAAGGATGTCTATGGCCACGAGCAGCGCGTTAAGCTCGCGGTTGCAGGGCGCTTCGACAAGATTGCGCGGGGCCCCGACCACTTGGCGCCGGTCAAGTTCGACCGGTCACAATATGCGGAAAGTCCCGATGACTGGGGTCTGTTTTTCGGTGGCGGTGGCAGCCATGACAACAAGCGCCGCTATAAGCAGAACAACAATGCCCTGAACGATTTCTTCAACAATCTGTTCGGCGGATTCTAGCCGCCTTCAGCACGGCACGGCCCGCGCAGAGATGGCGTCGCTCAGGGCGGGCCATCGCTGGAAGGCGCGGCCGTGCTGCTTGAGCGTGACGGCTGCGCGGCGCCGCTCGTAAAGGACCGCAATCCGTCTCGCATCGCCTGCACAAGGCCTTCGGCGCCTGTGGCGACCTGCGACAGCGTGCGCACGGCCTCCTCGCCACGCTTGAGCCTCCGGTCGAGGGCGGCCATCGTCCGCCCCATTCCAGGATCATCGTCCTCGAGCCACGTTTCCAGGACGCTGCGGTAAATGGCGGCGAGCCCCGCAACGCGCGGGAAACCTGTTGCACCGTCGGTATTGATGCCGGCAGCGTGCAGCATCCACGCGCTGGAAGCCATGGCGCGCCGGGCAAGTTCGGTATCGAAGGGTTGAGACGCGGCGATCGAAATCAGCGCGGGCTTGTAGGGCTGCAGCACGTCCAGACGGCTCATGACGACGTCGAAAATGCGGTCGCGGGCAGATTGGCTGTCGCCGAAGGCAGGCGCGCGGGCGAGCACAGCGTCGTCCACGGACCGCATGAATGCAGCCAGGATCGCAGACTTCGCCCCGAACTCGCGGCGCAACCCGGACAGGTCCGTTCCGGCGGCATCGGCGATGTCGCGCATCGTGACGTCGCTCCACGGCCGTTTCGCGGCCAGCGCTAACGCTGCCGAAATAATCCGTCCTTTGGGCGTGGTCTCGTCCAGCATGTGGCGTACTCCCTGACTGGCACTAACGTAGGTCAGCGTGAAGCGGATTGGGAGGGGCGGGGCCACAGATCCGTGTTTCCTGGCTAACGGCTAGTCAGGCCGTCAACATGGCGGGGATGACGCCTTGAGGCTGTGCGGTGACGATCGGCGCCACCAGGCCCGCGCAATCCCGGAGAATTCCCGGCGTTTGCGGGGCTCGTTGTCCGCGCGGTGGTGACAGCATGCTCGCAGTGCAACACAATCGCGTGATCGGGAAAGCTGCCCGATTGCATGGAATGGTATAAAGTTACATTATCTGACGCATCGGCGCTGCCTTCTGCGAGGTTCGCCGATAGCACGAAAAGCCTTGGGCCGGATGCTTCCGGCTTGGCAGGCAATTGGCGCGGTTCATCGGAGTTCCCGCTCTCGGGCGGGAGGGTCCGGTCGGTGGGATCGGCAAAGCGGATTGGCGAAACGGCTTCCTCCGGTTTCGCGAGTGTCGCTGGCCCGGGACCTGGATCGGCGAAGCTCCGGAGTATCCTGTCTCCCGCAGGCTCAAGCGCCGCTTGTCCTGACGCGTTGGCGGCCGCGAGCACCCTGATGACCTCCAACATCACTGGGACAGCTCGCGGCTGCGGCGCGCAGCCGCTTCGACGGCCGCATCGAGCAGGCTTTGCAATCCCGGTTCGCTCATCAGAACGCCGAGCGCGGCTGCCGTCGTTCCTCCTGGAGAGGTGACGTTGGCGCGCAGCACCTCCGCAGGCAGCGGCGAGGCCTGGAGGAGCTCGCCGGCACCGCTGATTGTCGCGCGCGCGAGGCGATCGGCAAGCTCAGGTGAAAGCCCGGCCCGACGGCCCGCCTGAGCGAGGCATTCTGCGAGCAGAAACACATAGGCCGGACCCGAACCCGAGACGGCGGTTACGGCATCCATCTGATCTTCGCTTTCAAGCCAGACAACCTCACCAACGCTCGACAAAAGGGCGCTGGCCTTGTCGCGCTGTGCGGCGGTGGTTGCGGCATTGGCGATACATGCGGTGATGCCGCGGCCGACCTGTGCGGGAGTGTTGGGCATGGCGCGCACGACGGCGCGGCCGGGCGGCAGATGGCGCTCGAAACTTTCAATCGAGCGGCCCGCTGCGATCGAAATCACGATGGTATCGGGGCCGGCAAGCTTGGCGAGCGGCGCAAACACCGCCTCCATGACCTGCGGTTTGACCGCAGCGAGGATGACAGAGGGGGACGTGTCCAATGACGTGGCGGTAGGTACGGTTCGGATCGCATGGCGCGTGAGAAACTCGGCAACATCCGGTGGCGGATTGGGATCTTGAACGATGACAAGTTCTGCAGGCAGACCTCGTGCAATCATGCCTTCCAGCAGCGCGCCGCCCATTTTGCCCGCTCCGGCGAGCAGCAGCGGGCGATCGAGATCAATGGGACGTTCCTGTGGCATATGTGGGCTCGACGATTGGAGGGGCTAAGACTCGAGCCGCCGCGGTCAAGCCTGCCCTTCGGTCTGGAACATAGCCGAGACCAGCGCCTCTCGGCTTTCCTTACCTGCCCAGACGACGAACTGAAAGGCTTGATAATAGCGTTCTGAGGCTTCCAGCGCCGCGCGCAGCATGGCCTCGCACTGCTGTGTGGTGCACGTCGCGCCGTTGAGCAGCAGGGCGTGGCGGAACATCACCAGTCCCTCCTGCGTCCACAAGTCGAAATGGCCAAGCCAGAGCTGCTCGTTGATCTGGGCAACCAGCCGGTACATTTCGTTCAGCCGGTTCTCAGGCACCCGGAAATCGAATGCGCAGGCCAGATGGAGCGCTTCGAGATCTCCGCGCCAATTGAGCGAGATATGATAATCGGTCCAGTTTCCTCCGACGATCAGCGTCAGTTCGTCGTCGCCGGAGCGGTCCACCGCCCAGTCGTTGGCAGCAGCGAGCTGCTCGACGAGGTCAATCGGATTGGTGGCGCACTCGAAACTGTGCTCGGCCGATGCCATGCTCGTTCCTTTCAGTTCCGGTTCTGAAGACCGGATCTTGCCCCGCGGGCGATAACATTCGGCGGTTGAAGGCCCTGCCGTCGTCCGGATCGCCTTGGGCGAATTCCGCGGCGACGGGGCGACAAAGCACCAGCGGTGGCCGAGTCGCAAGTTGGGCGGGCGATTCTTCACCAGGATTGGCGATGTGGGCCAATTGGGCTCAGGAAAAGCGACCGGAATTGGGGCATTCGCCGGGCGCGGCGGGCGAGAGCTGTTGAAAAGCGATGCCGCCGGCGCGATGGCTCAAGCCTGCCGTTTTCAGGCCTTCCATTCTCGGACCTGTCGTTTTCAGGCCTGCCGTTTCAGACTTGCGAGTTCCTGCTCGAGCGAGGCGATGCGGGCTTCAAGCCGCTCTGCGTCCTCACGCGCCTTTGAAGCGACAGCTTTAATGGCCTCGAACTCGTCGCGCCGGACGAGATCCATTCCGGACAGGAATTTTTCAGCCTGCGCGCGCATCACGGTTTCGAACTCACGGCCCGCACCCTGTGCCGCGCCTGCCGCGTCTGTCATCAGCTTGGCAAGATCGTCGAGAATGCGATTGGTCGATTGGGTCATAAGGCTACTCCGGTGGGGTGGCGATGTGCGGGGCGGGCGGGAGTGCCGTCGCCGTGTCGTCTTACAATGTATGATGCTCGACTATGGTGTCGCGCGTGGCCTGATGCAATGCGGCGGAACCGTCGCGGCCTGGATTGAAGCTGGATGAACCGTCAGGGGCGACAACGGTCCGGACCGGCTTCGTGCTGTGGCCTCTCTGCTGGACATGGGAAGGGCTGCAACCTAAAGCAAGGCGGTCCCGGCGGGGGCGGAGCGGCACGGTGTCCGACCGTGTCTCGATCCGATGCGGGGCGGCTAGTCGAGGGGACCACAAATCGATGACGGTATTTGCCATCCCATTTCCTCAGATTGATCCGGTTGCGCTCTCGATCGGTCCTTTCGACATCAAGTGGTACGGGCTGGCCTACATGGCCGGTCTCGTGCTGGGCTGGCTCTATGTGCGCCGGCTTTTGCAACAGTCCTGGTTGTGGCGCGATGGCAAGCCGCCGTTCGATGTTGCGCGGGTCGACGACCTGCTCGTCTACATCGCCGTTTCGGTCATCATCGGCGGCCGCCTCGGCTATGTGCTGCTGTATGAGCCCTCCACGTACCTCGCCAATCCGCTCGAGATCCTCATGGTGTGGAAGGGTGGCATGGCATTCCACGGCGCGATCCTGGGCTCGGCTGTCGGCGTGTGGCTGTTTGCGCGCCGATATGGCGCCAACCCCTGGAGCACGATGGACTTGTGCGCGGCCGCCAATCCGATTGGCCTCTTCTTCGGGCGTGTTGCCAATTTCATCAACGGTGAGCTGTTCGGGCGCGTCTCTGATGCGCCATGGGCCATGGTGTTTCCCGACGCGCGGTTTCTTTATCCTGATATCGAGCCCGCTACGCGTCATCCCAGTCAGCTCTATGAGGCCGCCCTCGAGGGCGTCGTGCTGTTTTTGGTGCTGCGCGTCCTCACGCACTGGCGCGGCGCCCTGCAGACACCGGGGATCGTCATCGGCGTATTTCTGTCGGGCTACGCGTTGGCGCGCATCATTTCGGAGGTCTACCGCGAGCCGCACCTCGGCCACCCGCTCAATCTTGATTGGCTGACCGCTGGCCAGGCTTATTCGCTGCCAATGCTGGCGCTGGGGCTCTTCTTCATCTGGCGTGCCCGCCGTGGCATGACGGTCTGAGCAGGGGCGAAGCGGGGGAGGGCTGTCGCGAGCGATGCGCATTGAATATCATCGTACGCTGATCGCTGACCAGGTGCGCAACGAAGCCCTGTTCAAGGCGCTTGAGCGTGTCATCCGCAAAGGTGAGACGACCGTCGCAGACATCGGAGCTGGCACTGGGCTGCTCGGGCTGATGGCGTCCCGGCTCGGTGCGAGGGAGGTCCATCTTTACGAAGCCAACGAGGGGATGGCGCAGGTGGCCGCCGATGTGCTGCGCATCAACCGGGCGCGCAATTGCCACCTGTATCCCTGCCGCTCGACCGACATGATTGACCCGCCCAAGGTCGACGTCGTCATCTCCGAGACGCTCGGCAACTATGCGCTGGAAGAGAACATCATCGAGACGTTGAATGATGCACGCCGCCGCATGCTGAACCCCGGCGGCATCGTGGTGCCGTGCGCCATCCAGCAGTACGCAGCTCCCGTCGTATCGTCACGCATTGCAGATGAGCTGGAGGCGTGGTCGAAGGTCGGGCACGGTCTTGATCTCGCTCCCGCGCGGCGCAAGTCCATCAACAATGCCTATGTGCGCCGGCTTGGCGTCGACGACCTCATGGGAGGAAGGCGATGCGTGAAGTTGTGGGACGAGATCGACCTTTCCCGACCGCAGAAGAGTGCGCGCAAGGCGGAGGTGTCATGGGTGATCGAACGGGCAGCCACCATCCGCGGCTTTGCGTGCTGGTGGGAGGCGTGCCTTATCAGCGGGGTGTCGCTGTCAACCGCGCCCGATGCGCCAGAAACGCATTGGGAGCAGCTTTATCTCCCGCTCGACCATCCCATTCCAGCTGCAAAAGGCCAAAGCGTGCTCCTGTCGCTGAGGTCCACGTCATCCGATAAGGCTGGGACGCATATCGCGTGGACGGCCGTGCAGCGCGGCGCGGACGGGTCCACCGTTTCCCGCCAGGCCATGGATCTCGACAAAGGCTGGATCGGCTGAGGCTCTGCGGTGCCCGTCGGGTTCCGGCCTCTAATCCCAATCGACTTCGACGGGGAATTTGGCAATCTGATCGATATCGGGTTCGATCGAACTCCAGAACTGGCGCGCGGCTTCAAGCCGGTCTGCGTTGCTGCGCAGCCGTTTCACTTTGTGGGGCAGCCGGCGCGCATAGAAGCGTGCGGCGTTGTGTTCCTTATCGAGGAATTCGCCGGCGAGCCGTTCAGGCGTTTGATCGGCGGGAAAGAAGTAGATCTCCGTATATCCGCGCATGCGTTCACCTTCGCCCTGCTTGTACCAGTATTGCAGGCAGTTGCCGTCGAGACGTGATTGTTGGCTTTCAAAATCGTGAGCAAATCCTCCATCGGGTGTCCAGTCCCGGCCGGTGACTTTGAGCTGCCCGTGGTGGTAGGTGATGTTCATGAAGCCGAGGTAGGTCAGCTCCATGCGCCCGGTTGACGGTGTGGAGGTTACGACGACGAGCGGCCAGTCCCCTTCGATGCAAGCGCGGCCCGCGATGAGGCGGCGCAGCGCGGGTGAAAACCCCGGGATCTTCTCGATCAGGAGATCGGAGAAGACATGTGAAATTCGAAAGAGCAGAAAGAGGCCCAGCAAGGTGGCCGCATGGATGTAGAAGCCATAGTCTGGCGAGAAGGCCATGAAGCGCTGGTGCTGCATGACGGCGATTCCGAAGACGGCAGCAATGATCGCATGAATTCCAGTCAGTATGGATCGATAGATCGGCACGCTTTTGTCCCCCCCCCAACCCGCTTACTCGAGTGTTACTTGCCCCCGAATTCGATTTCACGCTCGATGGCATCGAGCAGGGAACCGATCATCAGATCGAAAACGTGCTCGCGATCATCGCGCGCCAGGACTGGGGCAAGTTTGCGTGTGACGGGGAACAGGCGCGGATCGAGCCGTTCGATCTCGGCGACCTCCTCCGGGGTACACGGGTTCAGCATTCCGCCCACCTCCACCACGCCGAAGCCGATGGCGAGCGTGAACAACGCCATGCCGTAAGAGGCCGCCTGGGCTTCATCGAGGCCGGCATCAAGGAGTGCCGCGTAGACGATTTCGCCCAGTTCGAAATCAGCCGGGCCGCTCGTTTGAAAGCGCGCGACGATGGAGAACGCCTTGGGATAGGCGATCGCTAAGCCCCGGTAGCGGCGCGCCACCTCGAGCAGCACGTCACGCCAGGGCCCTTTGGGGCGTTCGATGTCGAGCGTGGCGACCATCGCATCGGCCACTTCCCGAAGCAGGCCCTCGCGCGATTTGAAGTGGTGGAGGATCGTCATACCATCGACGCCGACCGAAGCGGCGAGTTTGCGCACACTGAAGGTCTGTTCGCCCTCACTGGCGAGCATGTCGAGTGCGGCTTGGACGAGATCATCTCGCCGGATGCCCCGGCGTCCCCGCCGGCCCTTTTCGGATGGCTCCTGCAACTCTTAACGCTCCTTCACTATAGAAATAATTTTCTGCACTGAAGACTTGATTTCTGCAGCGAAGAATATATATTCATCGTCGTAGATCATAACGGCTCAGGTGCCGCCCTTGCAACGGGCAGTTTCCTGGTGCCGGAAAAAAAGGAGAAGGACCATGAGCAACCAGCATCATTCCACGCAGCGCCCGTCGCATGCCCCGCTTGCAGGGGTTGTGGGCACTTTCGTCCGGTCGATTGAACGTGTCATGAGCGGCCGCTGAGCGCTAGCACCGCCTTGCTAAGAGGCGCGGTGTGCTCCTCCTCAATCGATCTGACCATCACGGGCACCAATACAACGCCGCAATCCGGCATCGGGCCTGAGCCACCCCTGGCTCAGGCCTTGTTTTCCCAGCGTCCGTCCGGGGACTGGCGCCAATACTGCACTTCGCACCCAGCTTGTTTTGCCACACGCCACTGACCTCGCGCGTGCTCGGTTGCGTCGGGATCGTTCCCATCGAACAGGTGCACGACGCGGACATGGGTGGAGAAGTCCACCGTTTCCGCACCATCGACGAGGAAGCGCACTTCGGCCGCGTTGGGTGTCTCTGCTCCCGTGGTCAGGTAGATGGGTTGTTGATCTGCGAAGCCATCACTGCTGGACCCGTGGGCTAAAAAGCTCTCGTTGTCGTAGGTCCATAGTGACAGATCGAGCGCCGCGACACGTTCCTTGCTCGTGGTCTGCACGACCGCCCGCCACTTTCGCGCGAGTGCTCGTTCCAGCAATCCTGGCAGAACGTCTTCGAGCGACTTGCGCTCCAGGTGGTAGAAGTAAACGTCGGATTTTTCCGCCATCGTTATGTCAGAGCCGGTGTTCAATCCATCGACCGAAGGGCGTGTTGCTGTGATCGATTGTCCTACCGGGTATCTCACCATCTGCAGTGGCCTGCAAGTAACGCGCGGCGGGCATGCATGCTTGCTCTTGATCGAAGGGCGCGATGACATTAAATTCAAAAGTCCGGTGCGGCGCCATTCTGTGGTGACGCCTGTGCGGGCGGTGAGAATGCAGCCTCTCTAGGGTTCGCTGCGCTTCTCCCGCCCGCTGCTATTTTCCCAAATGCCTTCGCGCCGAATTTGCTCCGTCCGAGTTGGCGGGCGGTTCGATTGAACCTGCACAATGACGAAAAGAAAACGCGCGCGCCGGGCATTGCGGCGCGCGCGGTATTCGTTTTTCACA
>CAZZPH010000086.1:0-9716 GCA_964655725.1 uncultured Hyphomicrobium sp. | reverse complement strand
GCAGAGAATGGCTTTCGAGGCATTTGACGGTCAGCTGGCCCTGATGAAGGAAGTCTTCGATACTGCCGACGGTCGAAGCTATCAGGCCCGTGACATGGAAGCGGCATTCTCTTGGCTCCTTTGGATGCATGGGTTTTTGGTAGTTCACTTAGGCGGGACGCAGAAAACACAGATCCCTGGACCCGATATTCTCGCGATGACGCCGCAGAGTGGGCATATCGCTATCATCGAGTGCACGACTAAACATTTGGGTTCGGATAGGAAGCTCCCCGATCTCGTAGCCAACGCAGAAAAGTTGCGGCGCAAGCTCGACGCTGCCGATCAATCCCACGTAAAAATATTAAAAGTTCTCGTCACGACGCTGCGATCCGAGGATATCGCCGCTGAGCGTGAAGCTGCCGAGCGGCTGGGCGTGCTCGTGCTCACGCGAGAGAATATTGACAACGCGATGAACCGCTCGATTGGCATCGCAAACGCAGAGCAGATGTTTGAAGAAGCGCTCGATGCAGTACAGGCAGCGCAGGCCAAGTATGCTGGGCAACCGCAGTTGCCGGGTATTGTTTGAAATTCATCTCCGCTGAGCGACCTACTACTGCCCGACCGGCAAGGTGCCGAAAATCCAGCTTTTCACCATTGAGGAACTGTTCGCGGGCAAGACACCGCAGATCCCGCTGGTCGAACGTGGCTTCAAGGCTGCCGCCCGCGAGGAGCGCGACGATCAGGAGGAGTTTGAGCTTTAACCCCCTCTCCCCATCGACTTCGATGGGAAGAGGGTCGGGGTGAGGGGCAGCGCAACTTCGGAGCGCCACTTCGGGGTCAGACCCCTATTCAGGGGTCTGACCCCAGATCCCGTTCACGCACATCACGTCTTCACTTTGAACAGTTCGGCCTGATCGGCCTGCTTGATCTCTTTGACGTGCCAGGGAAGGCCTTGTTTGGCGAGGTCGTCGAGGAAAGGCTTGGAGGGGAGCTGCTCGACGTTGAACACGCCCTTGCCCGTCCAGGCGCCTTTGAACATCTGCATCGCGCCCACGACCGGCGGCACGCCTGTCGTATAGGACACCGCCTGCGCGCCCGTCTCCTTGTAGCACTGTGCATGGTCGCAGACGTTGTAGATCAGGACCGTCTTCTTCTTGCCGCCCTTGGTGCCGCGGATGATGCAGCCGATCGACGTGCGGCCCGTGTAGCCGGCACCCAGCGACTGTGGCGGGGGCAGCAGCTCCTTCAGGAACTCCATCGGGATGACGGGGTGGCCCTTGTACATGACGGGATCGATGCGCGTCATGCCCACGTTCTGCAGCACGTCGAGGTGCTTGATGTAGTTGTCGGAGAACGTCATCCAGAAGCGAATCTGCTTGAGGCCCTTGATGTGCTTGACGAGGCTTTCCTCCTCCTCGTGATAAATGAGGTAGGACTTGCGCGGACCGACTTCCGGATAGTCGATCATGCACGAGATGGAGAGCGGATCGATTTCGATCCACTTGCCGTCTTTCCAGTATTTTCCGCGCTGCGTGACCTCGCGCAGATTGATTTCGGGATTGAAGTTGGTGGCGAACGCCTTGCCGTGGCTGCCGTCGTTGCAGTCGATGATGTCGATATATTCGATCTCGTCGAAGAGGTGCTCCTGCGCGTAGGCGCAGAAGATGTTCGACACGCCCGGATCAAACCCGCAGCCGAGCACGCCCATGATGCCCTTGGCTTTGTACTTGCCGTGATAGGGCCACTGCCACTTGTAGGTGAACTTGGCCTCCTCGCGCGGCTCGTAGTTGGCGGTGTCCATGTAGTGCACGCCCGTCTCGAGGCACGCATCCATGATGGGAAGATCCTGGTAGGGCAGCGCCATGTTGATCAACAGATCGGGCTTGACCTTCCGGATCAGCTTCACGGTCGCCTTCACGTCGTCGGCGTCCACCTGGGAGATCTCGATGGGCGTCTTGCAACGCTTGGCGACCGCCTCGCAACTCGCGATGCGGCGCGATGCGAGGTGGACCTTTTTGAAGACGTCGCGGTTCATGGCGCACTTCTGCGCCGTCACGGAGCCAGCCGCACCTGCACCGATGATCAGAACGCTGTCCAAGGTCGTCGTCCTCCTTCAAGGTCTATAGCGGCGGTTGTGCGCCCAATCGCCAGCGACGTTGCCGCCAGAGCGAGGGCAATTAGGGGAACCGGCTGTCAAATTCAACAAGGAATGGGGCCACCCAGGCCATCCCGCCCTTGTAAATCCGCCCGTGCTCGTCTAGCAAAGCGGGCTTTCCAGCAGGAAGGCAGGCAGTATGAGCGCCAAAGCGCCCCTCGTCGGCATCATCATGGGCAGCCAGTCGGACTGGCCAACCCTCAAATGCACGGCCGACGTCCTGACCGATCTGCAGGTGCCCTTCGAGGTGCGGATTGTCTCCGCCCACCGGACGCCGGATCGCCTCTATCAGTATGCCACGTCGGCCCGCCAGCGCGGCCTCAAGGTCATTGTTGCAGGCGCAGGTGGGGCGGCCCATCTGCCCGGCATGACGGCCGCCATGACGACGCTGCCTGTTCTCGGCGTTCCCGTCACCTCCAAGGCGCTGGGAGGCATGGACAGCCTCTATTCCATCGTGCAGATGCCGGCCGGCATACCCGTCGGCACGCTGGCGATCGGCGAGGCGGGAGCAACGAATGCCGGGTTGCTGGCAGCCCAGATCCTTGCCATCCACGACGCGGGCCTGACGCAGCGCCTGGAAGAGTGCCGGCGGCGCCAAGCCGAAACCGTGGCAGACACGCCAAAGACAGACTGATCCCTCCCATGTCCGCACTTCCTCCCGGTTCCACCATCGGCATTCTCGGCTCCGGCCAGCTTGGACGCATGCTGGCGAGCGCTGCCGCGCGGCTGGGGTTCAAATGCCACATCTATTCAGACGTCTCCGGTCCGGCCTTCGATGTCGCCGTCGCGCATACGGTTGCACGCTACGACGACGAGGCCGCGTTGGCGCAGTTCGCAGACCAGATCGCGGTCGCAACCTACGAGTTCGAAAACATCCCTGTTGCGACCGTGGAGTTCCTCGACGCGCGCGTGCCGGTGCGGCCCGGTGCCAAAGCGCTGGCGTGTGCGCAGGACCGGATTCATGAGAAATCGCTCGCGCGCGAGCTTGGCGCCATGACGGCGGACTTCGCAGCAGTCGACAGCCTCGACGACCTGCACATTCGACTTGGCCAGATTGAGCCGCCTTGTGTCCTCAAGACGCGTCGCTTCGGCTACGACGGCAAGGGGCAGGCTAAAATTCTCAAGCGCGAGGACGCTGCTGCCGCGTGGGAGGCCATGCACGGTCAACCCTCCATTCTGGAAGGGTTCGTCACATTCGAACGCGAGGTGTCGGTCATTGCCGCGCGCGCGATCGATGGCTCGTTTCGCGCCTTCGAGGTGACGGAGAACGAGCACCGCAATCACATTCTGCATCGCTCACTCGCGCCCGCCCGGATCACATCTGCGGCTGCCACAGAGGCGTTAGAGACCGCGCGCCGGATCGCTTCGGCGCTCGATTATGTCGGCGTGTTCGCCATCGAATACTTCGCGGTGGGTCACGGCGCGCAAGAGCACGTGCTGATCAACGAGATGGCACCCAGGGTGCACAATTCGGGGCACTGGACGATCGACGTCGCGGAGACCTCGCAGTTCGAGCAGCACATCCGCGCCATCTGCGGCTGGCCACTGGGGTCGACGCGGATCACGGCGGCGGGGGCGGAGATGATCAATCTGATCGGCGAGGAGATCCATGCCTGGGAGAGGATTGCCGCCGAGCCGGGGGCTTTCCTGCACCTCTACGGTAAGAACCAGGCGAGGCCAGGCCGCAAGATGGGGCATGTCAACCGTTGCCTTGCTACGTTGCCCGCCTGAGGGCGGGGGGCGTTGCCGCAATGCCGCACAGCGAATGATGCCAGCCGGTGCCAAAGATGGACAATTTGGGTTCTTTGAGTTAGAAGGCCTCCACGGAACGGCCTTCCAACCGGCGTGCGGGTGATCTGCCCGGCGGGGAATGCTCGTTTTTCCAATTGATATCAACCGGATACCACCAGAGGTCCCATCTCTTGCAAGTTCTCGTTCGCGACAACAATGTCGATCAGGCCCTGAAAGCGCTCAAGAAGAAGATGCAGCGCGAGGGTATTTTCCGCGAAATGAAGCTGCGGAACTATTTCGAGAAGCCCTCCGAGAAGAAAGCCCGCGAGAAGGCTGAGGCCGTGCGCCGCGCCCGCAAGCTCGCGCGCAAGAAGCTGCAACGCGAGGGGCTCCTGCCCTCCAAGCCCGTCGCCCCGAGGGGTGCTGCGGCAGGCGGTCGTGGTGGTCCCGGTGGTCGCCCCAGCGGTGGCTTCAGTGGCAGCCAGGGCGGCGGCTTTAGCGGCGGCCAGGGCGGTGGATATGGCGGTGGCGGTCAAGGCGGCGGTCATGGTGCAACCTAGGGCGTGTTAGAACCCGGGTTTCACGCGGTTTGTTGACGACGAGATGATCCGATCGAGGGCTGCCCGGCTTGAGTGCCGCGCAGCCCTCTCGCGTTTTTTATTCGATGTCCTTGGAAGCCTTCGCCGTGTGGCGCGCCAGCCAGCTGAAGATCACATCGTAAGAGCCATGCAGGAAATGGTCCGAATGTCCCGCCTCAGGGAACGTGGCGACTTCGCATGGACCGGGGAACGCAGCAGCCAGCCGTCGCGCCATTTCGACCGGAATGATGCGGTCCGCTTCACCATGGACGATCAGCACCGGCGCACTCACTTGGCTCGCATACGTGGAGCTTTCATACCGGTCACTCATCAGCCAACGCGCCGGAAGAAACGGATAGTGCAGGCCGGCAAGGTCGACGATCGAGGTATAGGGCGCATCGAGGATGAGCCCCGCAACCGGCCGTTGCGCGGCCACTTGGATGGCAATGCCTGTGCCGAGCGATTCGCCGTAGAGAATAATGCGATCCTCCGGCACGCCCGACGTGCGTACGGCATCATAGACCGCAAGCGCATCCATCACGTTCGCGCGTTCCGAGGGGCTGCCGCCGCTCCCGCCATAGCCACGATACGTCATCATGACGATATTGTACCCACGCGCCATGTATTTGCGGATCCGCTCGGCACGATTGGGGAAAGAGCCTGCGTTGCCGTGGAAGTAGATCAGCGTTGGATGATCCTCGCGCGCTGCCCCCCACCAGGTCAGGACATCGCTGCCATCGGCGGATATGAGGGTGCGTTCGCTCACGCCGTCGAGGCCTGCGTCCTGAGGTGTCGTGCGTCGTGTGTCGGGGAAGTAGAGCAGCCGCTGCTGCACAATTTGCGTACCGAAATAGACCACCGCGACGAGGCCTGCGATGATTGCCAGAAACTTCAATGTCAGCATTGCCGCTCCGGTTCCGGCGCGGCGGTTTCGCACGCGGCGGCGTCGCAGCAATCCGGCCACACCCGGTCCCCATACGTCATGAGCCGTGGTCCAAAGTCTCAGCGCCCACCAAGAGCCAGTGTTTCCATGCTGCCAGTGTCATAAAGCCATAGCCATATGTTTCTGCCAGTTCCTCCCAGAACCGTTCCCGGTCATTCGAAACGACGCGCTCGTCGAGATAGACGCTCAGCAGGATCAGGACGCCAGCCAAAGCGAGCGGCCACGCCTGCCAACGCATCGCCAGCTTCACGACATCCAGCATCTGGGCGCGCTTGATATAGAAATAGACGAAGATCGGCAGTGTCATGGCAATCAGCAATGCGTCCTGCAACCCGTGATCTGCAAGAAAATAGAGCCACTCAGGGCCGGTGTGCGCTGCAACTTTCTTGACGTCGAGTTCACGAACGAACGCCGCGGCGGCGAGCAATGCCAGGGCTCCGCCCGCAACACTGACCGCTCCCCGGCCATCGCGCCATGCAAGATAGAACATCCATCCGCAGAGGGCCGTCAACAGCGAATGCAAGAGTTCCAGCGGCCCCCACTCCTCGGTATAGAAGCGGTAATCCATGGTGCCCTGCTGCCAGCGCATGACAAGAAAACCCGTCACCAGCGCGATGATGGCGAGTAGGGCATATTTCAGAAACGCCCAATTGCGGTTGCCCTGGAAGTCCTGCCGGTCCATCGGTCCGTTCTCGCCCTTGATTGCCTTCGCGTCCCCGAGCATCGCGCTTTGGTCCGGAGCCATTTGACATATTCATGACAATGAAGCGGGCCGCGTACGGCGTCAAACGCCGTTTTCCAGGCCGGCCTTTGCTGCGGTGGATCAACCAGACTGGGCTGTGGAGAGGTCGCTCTGGATGACGGATGATGCGGCTGCCGGCCCTGAGGGCGCGATACTGGCGCAGTTGCATTCACTCGTGGCGGGCTTGGGTGCGTGATCAGGTTGTGTCAATCTGGTTTCCTGTGCAGCGTGTTTCAGAGCAAACGCTGCAACCGCCTGGAACACCAACAAGGCCAGGGTTCCCATGCCGCTTTTGCATCTGACGTTGGGCCGTTAAGGCAGCCGCGCGCGGGGTGTATGTGGGGTCAGACCCCTAAGTAGGGGTCTGACCCCACTCGAGGTAGCTTTTAACTCTGACATTTGATGACGTGTCCAGCCTAGGCGGGGACCAAATGTCAGAGCCGCTTCACTAGCGCACGCCTTCGGCATACTTCGGTTTGGGCTGCGCCGGCAGCGTATAGCCGGCTGGCTCGGCCAGATTCTCTTCCGAGGGATCATCGAAACATGCCAGCAGGCGTTCGGCGCGCAAAGGTCCTGGCAGATGCCCGAAGGCCGATCCGCGGCTGCGCGCCAGATGAGGGGCAAATGCGGCGATGTCGTCACGGCTGAAATAGCCAGCCTTGCGGCCCGTCTTGATGGACCAGCAATCCGCCTCGTTCTCGCTCGTTGCGGTGGGGTAGAACACATGCCCCATCACGTGATGACCGCATTCATGATTGAAGAAGAAGATCTGCATCTTCTCGGGCAGAGTGTCGAGGCGCGGCTGATTGAGCGTGATGATCGGCATGCGATTGACCACCCGGGCGTGGGCGACGTCTCCCAGGTCATCCATCCGGATGGCGCGCACGACCTGCCCGCGGAAATCACGGCACGACAGTTCCTGGCCGCCAAGCGTTATGCGTATCTGCAGGCCTGACTTCGTCCCGGCATCATCCCCGGCATGAGCGGCGTGAAACCAGCCCGCCAGAGCCAGCATCACGGCGGCAGATAACACCAGGTGCAATCTCATGCGGCCTCCCTGTTCATAAGGAGCGCAAGGCCTGCCGACCCGCTATCGTGAGCAACTACGGTTGCGAGACCGGCCCTGCGTGACACGAATATGGTAACGAAATTTGCAGCCGGGTGGATTAAATTTTCATTTCAGTGCGCAACATGCCTTCTCAGAGCAACGAACTTCCATGGAGCCCCGGCAGCTTGCAGGGCCTGATACGGGTCTGTTCAGGGGGCGAGCGCATGCCCTCAACGCAGCGTATCGGCCATTTTAGCGATGGTGCGCGCGTAGACTTCCGCCCGGTTCCAATCCTTGATCACACCATAGTTCGCCGTTCCGGGACCCCAGGGCTGGCCCGCCTTCCAACCGTGTCCCTTGAGGAAATTCGCCGTTGAGGCGAGCATATCAGGTACCGAGCGCACCAGATCCCTGCGCCCGTCTCCATCGAAATCCACAGCGTACTTGTCATAGGACCCCGGCAGGAACTGAACCTGCCCGATCTCACCGGCCCAACCGCCGCGCATCTGTGCGGGCGTCATGTCACCGCGCTGTACGATTCGCATGGCCGCCATGAGGTGGCCGGTGAAAAAGTCCGACCGCCGGCAATCATAAGACAGCGTGGCGATGGAACGGATGATCGAATACTTGCCTGATCCATCGCGCCCGAAGTTTGTCTCCAGTCCCCAGATCGAGACGAGGATCTCCTTTGGCACGCCGTAGCGTTGTTCGATCCGCGACAGCAGACCCGCATGTGTCTTCATCTTCGACCGGGCGGATGAGAGAATGCCGGGGCCGACGCGCCGTGCGTAGAACTGCTCGAAGCTGAGCTTGAAGGATTTCTGCGACCGGTCGCGCTTGATGACGCTGGGATCGTAGGTCACGCCATCGAGCGCGCGGTTCAGTGTGGCGTCGCTGATGCCCGCAGCTTTGGCGCGAACACGAAAGTCCACCAGCCAGGCCGAGAAACCAGACCCGGTGTTGCCGCATTTTGCTGCGGTCGCGGGAGCGGCAGGCAAGAGCCCCAGCAAGGCGATGGCCAGCATGGCCGCGACTTTCGCAAACGATGAATGTGACGTCATGGCAACCCTTTCGTAGCTTCGACACACCGCATGCCCGGCAAGTGTGGCAGCTTATTGAGATAAGGCTGCGACCATTCAACCGCATACGGCGGACCTTGGACCATTCGGTCCAAGTCCGGTACCAGGACGTGTTATTCAAGCCCTTGTGCGCGCCGCCGATCCGCGGGGCAGGTCAGTTTGCCCCTTCGAGCAGGCGACGGGCGATGACCTGGGCCTGGATCTCGGCCGCGCCCTCGAAAATGTTGAGGATGCGCGCATCGCACAGCACGCGTGAGACCGGGTATTCGAGCGCAAACCCGTTGCCGCCGTGGATCTGCAGAGCGTTGTCGGCATTCGCCCATGCGACGCGCGCGCCCAAAAGCTTCGCCATCCCCGCCTCCAGGTCGCAGCGCCGGCCCTGGTCTTTTTCCCGGGCTGCGAAGTAGGTGAGCTGGCGCGCGATCATGGTTTCAACCGCCATCATCACGATCTTGTTGGCAACGCGCGGGAACTTATAGATCGGCTGGCCGAACTGGACGCGATCCAAGGCGTATTTCAATCCGACATCCATCGCGCATTGAGCAACGCCCACCGCACGCGCCGCCGTCTGGATGCGTGCGCCCTCGAAGGTGTTCATGAGCTGTTTGAAGCCCTGCCCCTCGACGCCACCGAGGAGATTTTCGGCCGGGACCTCGAAGTTGTCGAAGGAGATGTCGTACTCTTTCATGCCCCGGTAGCCGAGCACCTCGATTTCGCCCCCTGTCATGCCCTCTGCGGGAAACGGTGTCTCATCTGATCCGCGCGGCTTCTCCGCCAGGAACATCGATAGGCCCCGGTAGCCCTTCTCCTCCGGATTGGTGCGCGCAAGCACCGTCATCACGTCGGCGCGCACCGGGTGGGTAATCCACGTCTTTTGGCCGGTGATCCTGTAGATATCGCCATCTTTCACTGCGCGGGTCTTCAGCGAGGCCAGATCCGAGCCGGTGTTGGGCTCGGTAAAGACGGCCGTCGGCAGGACTTCGCCCGATGCGATCTTGGGCAGATACTTCGCCTTCTGTTCGGGCGTGCCGTTATGGAGGATGAGTTCGCCAGCGATCTCTGCCCGTGTTCCCAGAGAGCCGACACCGATGTAGCCGCGCGATAGTTCCTCTGAGACGACGCACATGGCGAGCTTGCCAAGCCCCATGCCGCCGAATTCCTCCGGTAGCGAGAGTGAAAACACGCCAAGCTCGGCCAGATGCTGAATGACCTCCAGCGGAATGTAGTCATTCTTCAGGTGCCACTCATGAGCATGCGGGACGACCTCGGCATCCGAGAAGGTCTTCATCTGCTCTTGGATCTCGCCATGCGTTTCATCGAGGCCGCTCTGGCCAAAGGTCGTCGCGCCCTGCATGGCCTCGATCAGGTCTGCGAGCCGCGCCTTGACCCTCTCTGACGTGCCGGCCGCGATGAGATCGGCGACGCTGTCCTCGAAGGCGCGCACCTCCCCCCGGGGGATAC
>CAZZPH010000085.1:0-9775 GCA_964655725.1 uncultured Hyphomicrobium sp. | reverse complement strand
TTCTCGCCGCAGGCTCGCTGCCGGCACAGGCGGGTAGCTACAGCGGCGACATGCTTGTCCGTGTGCAGGGCACTTATCTGAATTTCAACGACGAAAGCACAGCGCTTCCTGGCGGTGTTGGTGGCGGGCTCGAACTTGAGAACGAGTTCATTCCCACACTTACGCTGACTTACTTCCTGAACCAGAACCTTGCTTTAGAGCTTTTCTGTTGCTTCGCGAAATTAGATGCAGAGCTGAACGGAAACACCAAAGTTGCCGATTTCTGGGTATTCCCACCTGCGCTGACGCTGCAGTATCACTTTGACAGCATGGGCGGTTTCAAGCCGTATGTCGGAGCAGGTATTCAGTACATTGCGCCATTTAGTGAGGATGCTGCCGGACCGCTAGCTGCACTCGGTGCCAGTGTCGATGTGGATGATGCACTCGGCTTCACACTGCAGGCTGGTTTCGACATGGAGATCGGACAAGGTTGGTATCTCAATGCGGACGTGAAGAAGACCTGGATCGAGCACACCGTGTCGATCAATGGCGCTGATGCCTACGATGTCGATATCGACCCCTGGATTTTCTCGGTCGGTGTTGGCTATCGCTTCAATCTCTCGGATATCTTCGGCTCACGCCACGCCGATGTTCCGATGAAGTAAGGTGCCCATTTTCCCCTGCGACCGCGTGACCGGAGCCCGCCAATTTGGCGGGCTCTTCCTTGTGGTCGTTGCGGATGTTGTTCACGATGGCGCGCAGGCTGGCTTGCAGTGCTGTGCCGCGCGAGGCTAGATGCCCGCCATGACCCGAATCGGCTTCTATTCCGGCTCCTTCGATCCCGTAACGCTCGGCCATACCGACGTCATTGCGCGTGCCTGCGGCCTCGTGGACCGGCTCGTCATCGGGATCGGGACCAATCCGGGCAAGGCGCCGCTGTTTACCGCAGCTGAGCGTGTCGAGATGCTCGAGGCGGAGACCCGGGCGATCGCCAAGTCCTCCGGCACCAGGATTGATATCGTTATTTTTCAAGGGCTTGCAGTGGAAGCTGCGCGCGCCCACAATGCTGCTGTGATCGTTCGGGGACTGAGGGACGGGACCGATTTCGACTACGAGATGCAGATGGCGGGCATGAACGGTGAAATGGCGCCGGATATTCAGACGGTCTTCGTATCCGCCTCGCCGCGTGTCCGCCATATCGCGGCCAACCTGGTGCGTGCCGTCGCACTGATGGGCGGGGATCCTTCACCCTTCGTGTCCAAGGCGGTTGCCCGCCGTCTGGGGGCCAAGGCCAAGCAGAAGTCGTGAGCGGGCACGGGAGTGGCCAGGGCAGGCCCACTGCCCGGTCTCTTGCTTCGGCCCAATTGAGCCGCCATAAGGGCGCGTCCTGACCCCTAACCGGGATGAGACGGTCACAGCTTCTCCCATCACTCCATCCAGAGCGAGACATCATGCGGCTGACAACACTGTGTGCCATTGCGGCCCTCACCTTCGGAGTTGCGGCCTGCGGCAACTCCAATTCGCCGGAGGTTAACGATGTGGGAGCGGCGGCCGCAGGGGTCGGAGCCGGTGTGGGGGCGACGGCAGCGGCCCCCAGTGATGCCGACAACACCCTCGTTCTCGAGCTGAAGACCGGCAAAGTTCTGATCCGCTTGCGCCCGGACCTCGCACCCAAGCATGTGGAGCGCGTCAAGCAGCTCGCCGGCGAGGGGTTCTACGACGGCATCGTGTTCCATCGGGTCATCGAAGGCTTCATGGCGCAGTCGGGCGACCCGACGGGAACGGGCATGGGCGGCTCGAAGTATCCCAATGTTCCAGCCGAGTTCACGCCAACGGCGTTCGAGCGCGGCACGGTCGGCGCGGCCCGTTCGGGCGATCCGAACTCAGCCAACAGCCAGTTCTTCATTTGCTTCAAGCATTCGCCGTCCCTGAATGGGCAGTACACCGTGTGGGGTCAGGTGAGCGACGGCATGCAGCATGTCGATCAGGTCGCCCGCGGTGAGCCTCCGCCCGTGCCGGACAAGATCATCAAGGCCTACATCGCCTCCGCACCACGTTGAGCACGATGAAGCGCCTTTCAAACCTCATTTCGCGCGATGCGCGTCCTGTTTCCTGAAGGAGCAATGCTGATGGCCACTACCGCTGATCCCGAAAACACCCTCATCATCGAAACGAGCAAGGGGACCGTGACCATAGCGCTGCGCCCGGACCTCGCACCCCAGCACGTGGAGCGCATCAAGCAGCTTGCCCGCGAGAAATTCTACGACGGAATTGTCTTCCATCGCGTCATCGAAGGCTTCATGGCGCAGACCGGCTGCCCTCAGGGACGGGGCACCGGCGGCTCTAAGCATCCAAACTTGCCGGCCGAATTCAGCGGAGAGCCGCACGTGCGCGGTGTGTGCTCCATGGCGCGATCTTCGCTGCCGAATTCGGCCAACAGCCAGTTCTTCATCTGCTTCGACGATGCGACGTTCCTGGACCGGCAATACACCGTCTGGGGCAAGGTGGTCTCAGGCATGGAGGCGGTTGATCAGCTGGCCCGGGGCGAGCCGCCGCGCTCACCTGACAAGATGATCACGGTGCGCGTGGCCGCCGATGCCGGGTGAGATGACAGCGGGCCCGTTGTGAGCCGGTTCGACGAAACGCCGAGGGCGGAACTGGGGATCGCGGCAGCGGCTGCTTTCCTTGGGGCTGCCGGTGTGGCGCTGGCGGCGGTTGCCGCCCATCGCGTGCCTGATCCAGCCCTCGCCACCGCCGCGATGATGCTGATGGTTCACGCCGCCGCAATCCTGGCGATTGCCGCCTGGGCGGCGCGTTCAACGGCGTCGGGCGGCTGGTGGCGTGTGGCGGCGCGGCTGATCCTGCTGGGCGTCGCCCTGTTTTCGGGTGATATCGCCTTGCGTGTCCTCGACGGGGTCAGGCTCTTTCCCATGGCCGCGCCACTTGGCGGCTCCTTGACAATTCTGGGATGGCTCGTCGCGGGCGTGGCTGCTTTGAAGGACTGGTGGCGCGCGCGCCGCCCATCGGTCTGACACGCCATTTGGCTGCTGTCATACGGGCGTTACAATGCCTCAGTGAATTCCGCTCAGTTCCAACACTGCCGGAGCAGAGGTTCCATGACCGACATCCCCTCGAACGCCAAGCCGCCGATCAAGGCCCGCATTCAAGCCGAGCTGGCCGACAGCTTCGATGAAGAGCTGGAGCTGGAATTGGAGGACGACCGGCTGATCGGCGAGTTCGATGCGCTGGCCGAGCGGCCGGAGGCGGGGACCCTCGAGCGGGCCTTCTATTTCAAGGAGCTCTTCCGGCTGCAGCGCGAACTGGTCAAGCTGCAAGACTACGTGGTCCATAAGGGACTGAAGGTCGTCGTGGTCTTTGAGGGTCGCGACGCCGCCGGAAAGGGCGGTGTGATCAAGCGCATCACGCAGCGCCTCAATCCTCGCGTCTGCCGCGTGGCGGCCCTGCCCGCTCCCAACGATCGCGAGCGCACGCAGTGGTACTTCCAGCGCTATGCTGCCCATCTGCCTGCTGCCGGCGAGATCGTGCTCTTCGATAGAAGTTGGTACAACCGGGCGGGCGTCGAGCGCGTGATGGGCTTTTGCAACGAGGACGACGTGGAGGAGTTCTTCCGGTCGGTACCGGACTTCGAGAGGATGCTGGTACGATCAGGCATAATCCTGATCAAGTATTGGTTCTCGATCACCGACGACGAGCAGAACTTCCGGTTCCAGATGCGCATCCACGATCCCATCAAGCAGTGGAAACTATCGCCGATGGATCTGGAATCGCGCAAGCGCTGGGAGGCCTACACCAAGGCCAAAGAGGATATGCTGGCCCATACGCACATCCCCGAGGCGCGCTGGTGGGTGGTGGAGGCCGACGACAAGAAGCGCGCACGCCTCAACTGCATCCAGCATCTGCTTTCGCAGATCCCCTACACCGAGGTCGCCCGCAATCCCGTTGTTCTTCCCGCGCGCGTGCGTAATCCCAATTACCATCGCACACCCGTTGCCGACGAACTGATCGTGCCGTCGATCTACTGAGGCGGGCTGTGATGCGCGTTCATCTTGCGTTGGCGGGAGGAGGGGTGCTAGGCGACGGACAACACGTATCCCCACGCCTCCAGCCCGGTTGAACCCGCCGCGCAATGCGCACCGATCTGTTCGACTTCGACCTGCCCGAAGACCGGATCGCGCTGCGTCCTGCCGATCCGCGCGACAGTGCGCGCCTGTTGTCCGTCGATCCCGCTGGCGTGGGCCTTGCAGACCGGATCGTGTCGGACCTTCCGGCCTTGCTGCAGCCGGGCGATGCGCTGGTTTTCAACGACACCCGCGTCATCCCGGCCGCGCTTCAAGGCGTACGGGTGCGCAATGGCCAGACGGCGCGCGTATCGTTCAATCTCATCAAGCGGGTGGATGCCTGGCGCTGGCGTGCCTTCGCGTTGCCTGCCAGGCGTCTGGAGCCGGGTGATCGCATCCGGTTCGGGACGACGGCTTCAAGCTGCCTGATGGGCGCGCTCGATGCCACGGTGGCGTCCAGGGGAGAGGGTGGTGAGGTCGAATTGGCTTTCGATCTCTCTGGCGATGATCTCGACCGGGTCATCGCGAGTGTCGGCAGCATGCCGCTGCCGCCTTACATTGCCAGCAAGCGTGCGCCGGACCAGCTGGACCGGGAGGCCTATCAGACCATGTTCGCCGCGCGCGATGGTGCCGTAGCGGCACCAACGGCTGGGCTGCATTTCACGCCAGCGCTGATGGACAACATCTGCGCGCGCGGAATCGCGCACTACTTCGTCACCCTGCACGTCGGGGCGGGTACGTTCCTGCCCGTCAAGGCAGAGGAGACGTCAGGTCATGTGATGCACGCCGAATGGGGAGAAATTTCGGACCAGACTGCGTGTGCGCTGAACGAGACGCGGACCCGGGGCGGCCGCATTGTCGCGGTGGGCACCACGGCGTTGCGCACCTTGGAGAGTGCCGCGACGGACAATGGCCGGCTCGCACCCTGGTCTGGTGAAACATCGATCTTCATCACTCCCGGCTATCGCTTCAAGGCCGTGGACGTGCTGTTGACCAACTTCCATCTGCCGCGTTCCACCCTGTTCATGCTCGTTTCCGCGTTCAGCGGTCTCGACACGATGAAGCGCGCTTACGCGCATGCGATCGGGACGGGGTACCGCTTTTACTCATACGGCGATGCGTGCCTATTGTTCCCCGCTGCCAAAACGCGCTAGACGCAGCGGCCATGGATCACACAGCGGAAACCTTCGGTTATCGTTTGATTGCGCAGGACGGCGCGGCGCGGCGGGGAGAGATTGCAACCCCGCGCGGCGTCATCCGCACGCCCGCCTTCATGCCCGTAGGCACCGTGGGCACCGTCAAGGCGCTCTATCCCGAGCAGGTGCGTGCGGCGGGCGCCGATATCATCCTCGGCAACACCTATCACCTGATGCTCAGGCCTGGCGCGGAGCGCGTGGCACGGCTCGGCGGCTTGCACAAATTCATGCGCTGGGAGGGGCCGATCCTGACGGACAGTGGTGGATTTCAGGTCATGTCGCTGGCCACGATCCGCAAGCTCACCGAGGAGGGCGTCCAATTCCAGTCGCATATTGACGGTTCGCGGCACATGCTGACGCCCGAACGCTCGATTGAGATCCAGTGCCTGCTGGGAGCCGACATCCAGATGCAGTTCGACGAGTGTATCGAGCTGCCGGCCGAGCGCGCCGAGGTCGAGCGCGCGATGGAGTTGTCGCTGCGGTGGGCGGAGCGATCCAAGCTTGCCTTCGAGCACCAGCGCGAGGCGGGCGGGGCAGCGGCAGGCCAAGCTCTGTTCGCCATCGTGCAGGGTGGTACGGATGGCATCCTGCGCCGGCGTTCGGCCGAGGCGCTCGTCGGCATGGAGTTCCCCGGCTACGCCATTGGCGGGCTTGCGGTGGGTGAAGGCCATGAGGCGATGCTGGCGGCGCTGGAGGATACGTTGCCCTTTCTGCCGAAGGATAAGCCCCGCTACCTGATGGGCGTGGGTACGCCGCTCGATCTGATCGAGAGCGTCCGGCGCGGGATCGACATGTTTGATTGCGTCATGCCGACCCGCAATGGCCGCCATGGCACGGCGTTCACATGGGCGGGTCGCCTCAATCTGCACAATGCGCGCTTTGCTGAGGATATGCGTCCGCTCGATGAGCAGAGCTCCTGCCCCGCCGCGCGCGACTATTCGCGCGCCTATCTGCACCACCTCGTGAAGTCGGGCGAGTATCTGGGAGCGATGATCCTGTCGTGGGTCAACACGGCATTCTATCAGGATCTCATGGCGGCCATGCGGGCCGCGATCGCGGACGGCCGCTTTGCGGAATGGGCGGATGAGGTGCGGGGGCGCATCGAACGGCCGTCCTAGCGCAAGTCGAGATGAGCAGCGCCCAAAATCGGACCGGGAGCCGCCAGCGTTCCTTGTTGAAGAAGTACGGTCACGCCATCGTGCCCCTCGAGCGTGCTTAAGGCGATGGACGGCGCAATCGGATCGCCGGTCCATATTCCCAGGTCATCGATGCGCCGCACGACGTTGGTGTATGTTACGTTCCGATCCGCATTTTCTCCCCTCCCAATGGCAACGGAGCGTTCCGCAAGCGTCGGCATCAGAAGGATGGTGGCTGCGGGCAGGCGGATCGATCCTGCAGAGCCGATAGTTACGCTGAGTTGTTCGCCAGCGCGAGTGATCGTGATTGGAACGACGAGCGATCCACTCAATTCCGCAAGTGCCGCCGCGATTGTGGACTGGCTCGCGCCGTTTGTGTGGATAGCGCCTCCGATCACGGCCTGAGGCGTATAGACTTCTCCATCGCCCCGTCCACGCGCGTACGCGCGCTGCCGGGACGAGAACGCCGGTGAGCCGAAAGTGTCCTTCCAACCCAAACGGTCCCAATAGTCGACGGGCAAAGACAGGGTGACGAGACCGGGCTCAGTAGAAAGGGTTTTGAGAAGCGCGTCGGCTGGCGGACATGACGAGCAACCTTGGCTGGTGAACAGTTCGACCACACCCCGTACCGGTTCACCGCGCAGGGGTGGCGATGCTGCAAGCGTCATGACGGCAATGATCATCAATAATGCTGACCTGGGCATATCAAACTCCTGATCCAGCGCGCCAGCGTCATCGGCGCTTGCGCAGGTTACGGCCAGGGCAGGCGCGAAGTTTCATCAGCCCATTTCAGGACGGGTGGGGGGCCGCTTCGGCGGTGGCCTTTGCGGCAGCAGTTTTACGCTCCCGGTGGAACAGGTAGATTCCAGATCCAACCACGATCAGTGCGCCAAGCAGGGTTTGAAGGTCGGGAAGGTCGTCGAAGACGATGTAACCGAACGCGATCATCGACAGGAGCTGGAAATAGAGAAATGGCGCGATGGCGGACGCGGGCGCCAGACGGTAGGCGTGCAGGAACAGCCAATGCCCCAGCCCCCCGAAGACGCCGAGGGAGGCGAGCAGGACCAATGCCAGAAGATCGGGCGGGGTATGCCAAGCCGAGAGCGCGAATGGAGCGCCGATAATCGTTCCCACGAACATCGAATAGAACAGCGTGACCATTGGTGGATCAAACGCGGCCATATAGCGGGTCAAGATCATGAACAGCGCATAGGCCAGCATCGCGGCGAACGAATAGCCGACGGCGGGATGCACGTCGCCGAATGCTGGATTGACCGCGACGAGAATGCCGCAGAACCCGACGAGAATCGCCAGCATGCGCCGCCATCCGACCCATTCGCCAAGCATGGGGCCGGCGAGGAGTGCGACGACCAGTGGCGCCAGGAAGACGATCGTGATGGTCTGATCGAGGCGCAGGTGCTGCAGGGCCATGAAATTGAGCACAGTCGTCGCTGCCATCAGCACCGACCGGACAAGCTGGAGCTTGAGATGTCCGGTGCGAAAGAGTTCGCCCAGCGATAGCGAACCAAAAACCGGCACCAGAACGATGAGTGCCAGGAACTGCCCGAGGAAGCGCGACCAGGCGACCTGCTCGACGGGGAGCTTATAATGCAGTCCGAGGTACTTGGCGGCCGTATCGAGGGCCGAAAAGAAGGTGATCGCCAGGATCATCAGCAAGATGGCGCGTGGCCGGTCGATAGCGCGCTCGGAGCGCGTTTCCCGAATTGCCGGTGTCTGGGGGCTGTCCATGGGCGTGGGTGGTAATTTTGGGCGGCGCTCGCGGCGCGGGTGTCAATCGAATGTCGCGGCTCGGACGGTCGCACAGATATACGACGATCCGGACATGCCATGTGGCGACATTTTCACCAGGGAATAGCCAGGGATCGGGCAGGTGATCGGTTTGGCTGCGCCAGCGGACGTTCCACGGATCTCAGGTCGCCTTGACCCCTCGCGGCGCCACCCTTACAAGCAGCGCTCGAATGGGCCGGTAGCTCAGCGGTAGAGCACGTGACTTTTAATCATGGGGTCGAGGGTTCGATTCCCTCCCGGCTCACCATTCGCCGTGGCCTCCCGCTCCACCCTGGGACACAGGGCCAGCGGGGGAACGGGCCCTAAGCCTCAGGGAGTGATCGCACGTGCCTTTCAGCGCCAAGAACTGGATTGTTGAAACCGACTGGCTCGCCCAGCACCTGGGAACACCGGGCCTCGTCATACTGGACGGATCGTGGCATCTGCCCGATAGTGGCAGGGCCGCGCGTGACGAGTATCTGGCCGGGCACATTCCCGGCGCGCTCTTTTTCGATATCGACGATCTCGTCGATGAGACGTCGAGCCTGCCGCACATGCTGCCTTCGCAAGTCAAATTCGCCTCGCGCATGAAAAAGATGGGCATCGGCGACGGTATGAGGATCGTTGTCTACGATTCTCATGGGCTATTCTCGGCTGCGCGCGTGTGGTGGACGTTCCGCGCCATGGGTCACCAGGATGTTGCCGTCCTGAATGGGGGGCTGCCGAAATGGAAGGCAGAAGGCCGCCCCATCGAGGACGGCCCGCCTGTGCCACGCACCGCGCGCCACTACACACCACTCAAGAACAATGATCTGGTGCGCGACCTCGATGATATGCGCCGACTTCTCGGGCAGCCAGGGGCTCAGATCGTCGACGCGCGGCCGGCGGGGCGTTTCGAGGGCGTCGATCCCGAACCCCGTCCGGGACTGCGGCCGGGCCATATTCCCGGATCGCGCAGTATTCCCTCCGCTGCGGTGCTCAATCCGGATGGAACGATGAAATCGCGCGAGGAATTGATGGCTCTGTTCGCAGCGGCCGGCATTGATCCAGCGCGGCCGGTGGTGACGACCTGCGGGTCGGGCGTGACGGCTGCCATTCTTTCGCTGGCTCTGGCAATCGTTGGACAGACCAATGCCGCGGTATATGATGGCGCCTGGGCGGAGTGGGGTCAGGATAATGGTTTGCCGGTGGCAACCGGACCTGCCAGCTGAACGATTTTCGGGAGCGTGGCGAATAGGTGCCGATCTGGTGATCAACAGGCAGCGTAAACGCATAAGCGTGAGCTGTGTCGCGAAGATGTGCCTTGACGGCGCCCAACCAGCAGGCACGTTTCACCCATGAGTATCAGCGGTAGGATCAGCGGTCTTCGAGATTTCCGCAACGGACCGGCCCGGCCGGGAGCCCCGTCGAGGACGGCCGTCTCTATTCTGCTGGCCATCGCCGCCTTCGTCGCAAACCCGGTGGAGACGTTGGCCGAAGCTCCCGTTCCACCCGTCACCGTTGCCAATCCTCTGGAGCGGCGCATTGCGCTGTGGGACGAGTACGCAGGGCGCTTTGAAGCCGTCCAGCAAGTGGAAGTGCGCCCGCGAGTTTCCGG
>CAZZPH010000084.1:0-9817 GCA_964655725.1 uncultured Hyphomicrobium sp. | reverse complement strand
AATGGAACGGTTTGCGGCGCCTGGGCGCTGATGGAGGGTTTGGCGCCGCCTTGCATCAGGGCCTTTGGCTTGCCGGAGGATTTGGCGGGCTTCGTCTGCGCGGCGGCGGCAGGGGCCGGCTGCGGCTTCGGTTTGGGGGCAGTGAACCCAAAGCCTCCACCGCTGAGCGGCTTTGATTTGCGGGGCATGTCGCTCCACATCCCATAGGCGCCTGGAATTTCAGCAGTCGCTGGACCGGCACCCATCACTAACAGGCCCAACACAACACAGAAGTGGCGAAGTTTCATCGTGCAACCTTTGACTGACTTGAGATCGGTTCGATGGTTCCCGGCGCCGCGATCCTTGTGCGGATGCTCTTGCAACCAAGACGTTCCCTAACAGACGTAGCCAATCGATGGAACCCTCTAATCCCGGCTTCATTTTGACCATTTGCCGCAATGCAACAGCCGCAGGTTGCGCTTTGCTGAGGGGCCTCGAAAACGGATCGGCAAGATCTGCGCGATAATTTCGCGTTCCGGCTGTTGGCGTTGAAGCAGGTCTGCGTGATGGCATGATGGACAAGGGCGCGCGGGGTCACTACCAATGTTTAGGGGTTCTGTGACCCAGTGCAACCGTTTGCGTGAAGACCGTGCGGTCTGCTGTCGAACGACGCAGTTGGCGACGGCGCGGTTGTGAAGCGTTTCGGGCGGCAATGCTGTCGGCGTTGAGTGGGGGTTCCGCAGCGGGATGGCTCGCTTGCGGGGGCGCGCGGCGGAACAAGGACATATGGATTTCATTCCCAACCCGTTCATCATTCCGGTGGGATTGATTATAGGTGTGCTGGTGGCTGCGCCCGTCGGGCCGGTCAACGTGCTGTGCATCCAGCGCGCCATCGAGCGCGGGTTCTGGGGCGGTGTGGCAGCGGGCCTGGGAGCCGTTCTCGGCGACGGCCTCATCGCGTTGTTTGCTGGTCTGGGCGTCGGCGCGATCTCGGGTGCAATCGAGCATCATCGCAACGCAATTCAGTTCATCGGTGGTCTTGCGCTCGTTGTGTTCGGGATCAAGCTGTTCCTCACCGTTCCGGGAATTGCCACGCGCCAACTGCATCACGAAGACAACGTATCGCTTAAGGATTTCGCCTGGGACATTCCCCAGACTTTTTTCCTCACGATCACCAACCCGGGAGCCGTCCTGGGGTTGTTCGCCATTTTCGGCGGAATCAGCACGTTCGTGGAGGTCCATACCACGGTCGAAGCGCTGATCATGGTCGCAGCCATCATGGCGGGAAGCTTATTGTGGTGGATCTTTCTGTCCAACCTGATCGGGCGGTTCCGCCATCTGGTGGACGTCTCCAAGCTTCAGTCGATCAACCGCTTCGCCGGTCTCGCGCTCATCATTTTCGGCGCCATTCTGATCGGTGAGATCGCCTGGAAGTATGCAATGGGCCACGACTGACCCCTGTCTGGATCTGCGGACAGGAGCATCTTTCCATAAATGGGGCCGGGCGTTACTGGATGACGCGGCCGAGTGTGAACTCGCCAAGCTGGACACGCCGTTCCAGACCGCGGGTCAGTTCGACGACGGCGTCCTCGCCGAAGTGCTGAACAAGGTCGGTCAGGGCTGCGAACAAGGCGGCATAGGCCATTTGTTCGGGTGCCACTCCGTACTCGGCAGCTTCGTCCCAGGCCGCCAGGATCAGCCCCAGTGCTTTGAAGCTGTGGTCGTCGCTCTCTGCCAGCTCGCGTGCTTCGCAGTTCATCGCTCTCGTCTCCGCCCCGTTGTCAATCGTCCCGCGTCTCGAACCGTGCTCACCGGCGTCAGCGCCATGGCCCGGCTCCGAGCCCTTCCCCCACCTCACCTTACCCTGTGCATCTCGACCTGCGTGTCTGCGGTCGATCTTTCCGGGTCCCTCAACCGCGTGACCGGCGCCCAAGGTAACCGGCGCCCATGCGCGATGAGGTTGCATAGCATGCCGATCCAGTCAGACCAGCGGCCGGGAGTTTTCAGGGTAAACCAGCGATTGTCCGTGCGCGTGGGCATCTGACAGATGCCGATCACATTTTCGCACGTCACCGGCACGCCGGTACTGGGGCGCGCTTCACCCGACACGCTTCACCCGACAGGCTTCACCGGGCACGCTTTACAAGCGTCTCGGAGATCTCGGCACCTTCGACGAGAAACCGCTCGATTGCGGTCTGCGCGGACGGCGTGCAGGTCGTATAGGTGCGGCTGTAGCCGCGATAGCCCTGGTTGAAGCTGCGCGAGAGGCGTGCTTTGCGCAAGGTTGATGTGCCTTCTGCATCCAGAAGCACGCGCATGTGATCGCGCCAGCGCTGACCATCATTGGCGCTGCATAGCTCCCGCAGATAGTGGATGGTGCCCAGAATTTCGGCAAGCCTTATGAGTTGGTCATCGTAGGGCCGTGTATCGGGGGCCGCTGCAAGAGGCGAAGCCGCAAGGAGGGCGGCGAAGGCACTTGCACAGAGTGTTGCGGTTCGTCTTGGCCGGCGCGCGGCGGGGATGTGTGGCGCCTTCGGGGTCATGCTCGTAGTGAACTCCGGTTCGTCGGGGCTGTCGGCCCGGGGTGGTTCAGCGGAAGAACTCAGTCCAGGTCATGATTAGCATCGATTTCTCGCCGCGGCACCACAATGAGGCTATCAACAGTCGTTAGCATCCGTGTGGCTGCTAGAGCCGGATGGGTCTCTCCGGCAGTCTCGATCGACAAGACTGGGAGCCGGCGTCATGTGCTCGCGTTACAGCCTGACATCCCCACCCGAAGCGGTCCGTGCCTATTTTGATCTCGCCGCTGTTCATGAGTTTCCACCGCGCTACAACATCGCGCCGACTCAGCCGGTGGCCATCGTCCGCCATGCTCCCTCCGGTGGCCGCGAGTTCGCCCTCGTGCGCTGGGGGCTCATACCGTCCTGGGTCAAGGACCCGCGCGAGTTTTCAACGCTCATCAACGCGCGTTCAGAAACTGCGGCCGAGAAGCCGTCATTTCGCGGAGCAATGCGCCACCGCCGCTGTCTGGTACCGGCCACGGGCTTCTACGAGTGGACAGGAGCGCCGGGCTCCAAACGGCCCCATTTGATCCGCCCCAGAACAGGTGGGCTGATCGCGATGGCCGGCCTGTGGGAGCACTGGGTGGGGGCAGACGGCAGTGAGCTGGAGACGATGGCGATCCTGACGACCAAGGCCAATTCAGCCATGGCGCACATCCACGACCGGATGCCGGTCATCCTGCAGCCGGAAGATTTCGGCCTCTGGCTCGACTGCCGGCCGGGCAGCGCGGCCGGGGTGGGGGAAGTCTTGAGGCCCGCCGCAGATGATCTTCTGGAAATCATAGAGGTGAGCCCGCGCCTCAACAATCCGCGCAACGAGGGCCCCGAATTGCTGGCCCCGCCCGCTGGCGGCGACGGCGGCGCGCTTCTGTGAACGCGTGATATCTATCCGGAGCGGGGCCGCGCAACGCATTGACCTTACGATCCGTCATGACGTTCACCAATCCGACGACGAACCATGCTGAGCCCCTCGCGGTTCACGCCGGAACGGACTATTCTCCGGTCTGCCGATTACGTGCTGTGGCACGGCAGCGCCCGTTGTTGGGGGGTGCCAGTTGGGGTCTGGAGCCGCGAACGACAATGCGGCGTGCGGGCTTGAACATTGGATCACGGCGCGACACGGGTTCCCGAGGAGGAGTAGACGAGTATGGCGTACAGAGGCGGAGATCTGGATCTGCGGACACCGCGGACTTGGAGCGCAAGCCAGCCGGATTTTGCCGGTCCCGCTGACAGCGAGCCCCTGGCTCAATCGGGACGCGCGCGGGGTCATTATGCTGCCGGTCCGATTTGGGTCGATGAGGTCGTGCTGGCGTGTGTCAATCATGCGTTCGACGTCGCGCTCGCCCATCGTTCGGCCGAGGTGAAATTGGAGCATCTGCTCCACGCGCTGACGCGCATCGATCAGTCTGCGGAGGCGCTGGAGGCACGCGGGGTGCGCGTTGCTGCCCTGCGCCGCGAGAGCGCCACGGCGATTGCCAGCGACATGCCTGTTGGCCTTACGAACGGCAAGAGTGCGCCACAGCGCTCCGAGGAGCTTGAGCATGTCCTCAGAGCCGCAAGCCTTATCGCAGCGCGCCGCAATGCGCCGGCCAGTGTGGATGATGTGTTGCATCTGTTGCTGGACGTGGAGCCCGATCTTCCTGGCTTGGCACTCCTGACCCGGTTTGCGCCCCGCTATGCCGCGCCGGTCGAAACGCGCTATGTCGAGGTGCCAGTGCGCCAGCCGGTGCCTGCTCCGCGATACGTCGTCGATCCAGCACCCGTGCCAAGGGTTTCGCGACCCGAGGTCCAATCCTCGCCCGTCGACAACATCCAGAATTCACGGCTCGATGTTGTCGAGCAGATGGTGCGCGCGCTGAGCGCCGATCTGGGCAACGAGCGTAAGGCCTTCACAGGGCTGCTGCAGCAGCTTCAGCGTGACGTCGCTGCCCAGCGGGAGGATTCCGCGCGCCTCGGTGGTGGACTGACCGACAGTCTTCAGACCGTTCTGAAAACCCGCCTCGGCGCTCTTGAGGATACAGTTTCGGCAATCAGGCAGTCGTCGGGTGCCGATTTCAGTCCGGTCGTCGAGCGCATCGCGGCCATCCAGCGGTCGGTGACCGCCAGCCTCGAGCAGTTCGCCGTATCGCTGGCCACGCTCGAGAACGATATGAGGCAGCGGCCTTCCGCGACGCCCGACCTGACGCCGCTCTCCAATCGTCTCGACATCATCGAAGAAGCGGTGTTATCGCGCGAGAATGAAAAGGCACTGTCGCAGCGTTTCGGGCTGTTGGAGGAAACCTTGTCGGCGGACCGCACGAGAGCGGTCGAGGCCAGGGCAGCGCTGCGCGGAGAAATCGGACTTCTCGCGGAGGCCATCGATCGTCAGAGCTCGGTGATCGTTCCGGCCGTCGTGGACCCTCTGAAGAGCGTGGCTGAAAGACTGGCTGAACGGATGGCGGGCCTGGAGGGCGTGATCGCCGATTACGCGCAAAAATCCCTGGAAGCCCAGGCCGCAGCACGCGAAGAGCTCGCCGAGGTCCATGAGGCCCTGATGAAGCTCAACCAGAACCAGCACACACTTGCCGGTGCGATCGATCAATGGCGCGCGGAGAACCGCCAGTCCGCGGAGGCCTTGACAGGCGAGCTGCATGCGCGCTCCGACAAGATTGCCGGGGAGATCGCTGCGCTGGCGCCGAAGGTTTCGGGCTTCGACATGAGGTTTGCCGCGCTTGAGGGCGAGCATCAGCGTTCGACGGGTTTGCTCGAGGCTCTGTCTGGGACAGTTGAGAAAATGCATCGGGCGACGGTGGAGCGCTACTACCGCCGCAACAGGTTCCGCTACTGGCTGTTTGGAACCGACGACTGGATGGCCGCGAGCTGGCCATCCCAATCACAACGCATCGCAGATGAGCTGCGTGCGGTACGCCCTGACCCGCCGGCACCCCGAGGCTGATCCTGGCACGGCACTTGCCTCGCGACACGGGCCGCACTGTTGTGTGGCCCGTTGCGGATCAATGTCGGTCGATTAACCATGCCCGGATCTCAGGCGTTTCAGCGTACACGAGGCGGTGTTGTCGTTCTGGCGGCGGGCGGAACGCTGGCCAATATTGTCGTCAACGGCCTTCTCGCCCGGCTGGGGCAGCGGCCGATCACGCTGATCCTGGAGGAGGCTGAGAGCAAGCAGGAGGTCATCCGGCGGCGCTCGCGGCTTGTCGGCTGGCCCGCCACGCTGGGGCAGATCGCCTTCGGTTTGGCACAGCGGTTGTTGTGGCCCAATCGGCAGCGCATCGAGGCGATCTGGCGTACGCACGGTCTTGATCCTGGCAACGTGAACGGCATCACCGTTCATCGCGTGAATTCGATTAATTCTGCGGCTTGCCGCGCACTGCTTGCCGATCTGACGCCGGCTGTGGTGGCCGTTTACGGAACACGAATCCTGCGCAAAGAGACGTTGCGCGCAATCAACGCGCCGTTCATCAACTATCATGCGGGAATCAACCCCAAGTACCGCGGGCAACATCCTGGCTACTGGGCGCTTGCGAATGGCGATCCTGAGAACGCCGGCGTGACAATCCATTTGGTCGATGAGGGCATCGATACGGGCGCGGTGCTCTATCAGGCGCGCGTAACGTTCGACGACGACGACACCATTGCGAGCTATCAGCATGTCCAGGCGGCCTACGCTCTGCCCCTGTTTGCACGCGCCATCGAGGATGCGATCGAGGGCCGATTGCAACCTCGTACCGTCGATCTGCCGTCAATGAAGTATTTTCCGCCCACGATCTGGGGCTATATCGCGACCGGTCTGACGCGCGGCGTGTGGTAGAATTTTCGGCCCGCTCAGCGCCGTACCCGCTCGAATACGGTCACGGCCTCGACATGAGGTGAATACACAAACTGGTCGATCGGCTGCACCGGACCCATGCGATAGCCGCCGTCGATGAGGGTGCGCGCATCGCGAGCCAGCGTTGCGGGCGCACAGGAGACTGCGATCACCACCGGCACACGGGATCGTGCAAGCCGGGCGGCCTGCTCGGCGGCTCCAGCACGGGGTGGATCGAGAACGACGGCATCGAAGTCCTCCAGTTCCTTCGGTGATAGCGGTTCCCGGAACAGATCGCGCAAGTGCGTCTCGATGGGTTTGAGGCCATGTGCGTGCCGGATCGCATCCTTCAGGGCCGTGATCGCGCGCTTATCGCTGTCGAATGCCACGACGCTGACGTTCCGGGCGAGCGGGAATGTGAACGTACCGAGCCCGGAAAACAGATCAGCGGCGCGCTTGGCCTTGGCCGGCAGCGCACCGGTCACGATGTCCTTCATCGCGAGTTCAGCCGCGGGGACGGCCTGCAGAAAAATCCCGCTCGGCGGCTGCACCGTGACGCCGTCGATGGTGAGTTCGGGATTGGCCCGCATGACGATCGGATCTCCCGCGACCGTCAAACGGATGATCGGTGAGGAGACGGCAAGCTCAGCCAGCCTGGAGCGCTCGTCGGGCCGCAGCATTTTGTGACCGTTGTCGAAGGACACATCGAGGCCCTGATCCAGCCGGGTCACGATGAGCCGGCCCGAGGTGCTATCGGGCATGGCGATACGGCCTATGTCTCGCAGAACCGGCAGCGCTGCAACAATCGAGGGATCGAGCAGCAGGCATTCGCGCATGTCAACGAGTGTGTGGCACCCCTCCTCGCGGAACCCGATCAACACGTCGCCGCCGCGGCGCTCCACACCGAAGAACGCCCGCCGCCGGGTGCGCTCGGGGACACGGGCCAGAGGCAGGATGTGCGCATCGATCCCGCGATGGGTGAAGGCCTCGCGAACGATAGAAAGCTTCCAGCTTTCATAGAGGCTGGGTGACATGTGCTGGGCGATGCACCCGCCGCATTGGCCGAAGTGTGGACATGGAGCGCGGACGCGATCGGGGCTGTCGGTCAGTCGCTTCGCACCGCCCTCATCACACTGCAACTGCCAACGCTCACCTGGTAGTGCAAAGGGAATGAAGCAGGGCTTTCCGTCGACATCGGCTATCCCATCGCCCTTGGCCCCCAGGCGCGTGATGACAGCGTCGACGGGCGCGCGGGGCGGCTCAGACATGGAATGTGGCTCCGATGAGATATTCGACATTGCCGGACCCCCCCGCAATCGGGGATGGGATCATGCCTGTCACCTGCCAGCCGGGCTCCCTTTCGATCGCGCGGGCGACGTTTTCGACGGCGGCCGTCTGCAAGGTGGCGTCCCGGACAATGCCGCCTTTGCCGACATGGGACGGACCGACTTCGAACTGCGGTTTGACGAGAACGACGAGCCATGCTCCGGATGCGGCAAGTCCCATCAGTGCGGGAAGTATCCTGGTCACCGAAATGAAGCTCACATCGGCAGTGAGCGCGCCGACGGGGCCTGGAACGTCATCGGGTCCAAGATCGCGCACGTCGCGCTCCTCAAGGACGGTGACATTCGGGTGCCGCCGCAGCGTGGGGTGGAGCTGGGCCTTTCCCACGTCAACGGCGAAAATCCTGGCCGCGCCCCGTTGCAGGAGGACTTCAGTGAACCCACCTGTCGAGGCACCAGCATCGAGTGCGATGCGGTCCCGGGGATCGAATCCGAACTGATCGAGCGCTGCAATGAGCTTCAATGCTCCGCGTGAGACATAGGCAGCACCGGCCTCTGGCGCGACAATGATGTCAGCTGCCTCCTCCACCAGCAGTCCCGCTTTCGTTGCCACCAGATCGCCCGCGCGAACGTGGCCTCGACGAATGAAATCGCGCGCGCGGGAGCGCGTCGCAGCCAGCCCGCGCGCAACAAGAATGTCATCGAGCCGCTTTTTCATGGGCGAGGTGTACGCTATCCTGCGAGCCGGACAAGCCCTGCCAAGCCCTGCCAAGCGAGCAATGTCCGCCGAATCATGCCCCAACTGGAGCCAGAAATGCGATTTCTCCTAGCAGCCACTGCCATCGCCGCGCTTGCTCTTGCTGGCTGCGGGGATGGACATCACGGCACCTCGTCCGTGCGAACGCCGTCCGCGCCGGGCGCGAAGGTCTATTTCATCGAGCCGGCGGACGGCGCGACGGTGATGAGCCCGGTTACCGTGAAGTTCGGGATCGAAGGTATGGAAGTCGCCCCTGCCGGAACCGAGAAAGACCACAGCGGGCATCATCACATTCTCATTGATCGCCAGCTTGAGGATTTCGATTCCCCGATTCCTGCAGATGACAATCACATCCACTTCGGCAAGGGACAGACCGAGTCCACACTCGATCTCAAACCCGGCCGCCATACGCTGCAGCTGGTGCTCGGGGATCACAACCATGTGCCGCACGATCCGGTGGTTAAATCGGAGGTGATCACGATCACCGTCAATCCCAACAACGCCTCTCCCGAGTCGCCATAGACCGGCACCGAGAAGCGTTACGCGCGGTGCGCGCCGGTTATGGTGTCGGCGCGGCCGAGGGCTGTCAGTGCGGTCGTCACGATTCCGGCCGCGTGAAGTCCGGCCTCCTCGTACATCTTCGCCGGGCTGTCGTGGTCGATGAAGCGATCCGGCAGTACCATGGGCCGCACTTTCAAGCCGCGATCAAGAAGCCCCTCGACGGCGAGTGCCTGGAGCACATGGCTGCCAAAGCCGCCAATTGAGCCTTCCTCGACCGTGATCAGGACCTCGTGGCTTCCCGCAAGCCGTCGGATGAGATCGAGGTCGAGCGGCTTCATGAAGCGCGCATCAGCGACCGTCGTAGAAAGCCCCATGCTGGCAAGCTGGTCGGCAGCCTTGAGCGCCTCGGCCAGACGCGTGCCGAGTGAAAGGATCGCGATCGCGCTACCTTCACGCAGAATGCGGCCCCTGCCGATCTCAAGCACCTGTCCTTCGGTGGGCAGCTCGACGCCTGTACCCTCGCCGCGCGGATAGCGCACGGCCGAAGGGCGGTCGTCGATGGCGGCAGAGGTGGCGACCATGTGCACAAGCTCCGCCTCGTCGGCAGCCGCCATGATGACGAAATCCGGCAGGCACCCAAGATAGGCCAGATCAAAGCTGCCCGCATGCGTCGGTCCGTCGGCGCCGACGAGGCCGGCGCGGTCAATTGCGAAACGCACAGGTAATCGCTGAATCGCCACGTCGTGGACGACCTGATCGTAGCCACGCTGCAGGAAGGTCGAATAGATGGCGGCGAAGGGCCTCAAACCTTCGGTTGCGAGACCTGCTGCGAACGTTACTGCATGTTGCTCGGCAATCCCGACGTCGAACATGCGCTCGGGGAACTCCTTGCCGAAGATGTCGAGGCCCGTGCCGTCCGGCATGGCCGCTG
>CAZZPH010000083.1:0-9824 GCA_964655725.1 uncultured Hyphomicrobium sp. | reverse complement strand
TGCGCTCGCGGGCCGTCAGCTTGCCCTTGGTATGCTGAGCATCGATGCGCAATTTGCCACCACCGAGCCGCGCATTGTCGCGCCGCCGCTCGAGCTCCTCGATCACGTCCTTCATCGCGGTTCCACCGTCGTTCCTGATTGAGAGCCCCACTGAGGCTCAATGGAAAGGTGGGGTTCCATAGCATGGCCGCCGACGCGCGCAAACGCATCCAAACAGCCAGGACGGGCCGTCGGATGTCGCTCGACAAGCTGAATGCACCATCAAGAAAGCACGTCAGGCTCCGAAGGCGTGGAGCCGGTCCTGGAGGTCTTCCGGTTGCATCTCCAATGCTCCCGGGCCGCCCTTGTAATCCGGCCCGATCAGATGACCGTTCCGCGCGAGCCATACGAGACGCTCTTGGATGAACGCCTTCAACGGAGTCTCGATAACCATCATGTCGCGCCACGGCCCTTCGATGCGGGCATGCGCTTCACCTGCATTGGCCCAGCAGGGCAGCACGAGGACGTCAGAGCGGGTCTGGGAGACGAGGAGGGCGGGGCCGCCCGCGTCTTCCAGGGTGAAGACAGTGCCCCGTTCGCAAACATCGGACAGGAAGGCATCGAGCGCAGCGAGCCGCAAGCGCTCGCCGAAGTCCGTGGGATCGAGTTCAACCTCGACCTCGCTGCCATTCCAGCCGAGCCCGATCAGGCGCCGGTGTCGCGCAAGTCCCGGCAGAATGTCGCTCAACATCTCGTCCAAGGTGTAGCGCTTGATCCTGGGATGCTGGGCAACAGCCTCAGCCCATCGGGCGGCCTCGTCTTGGTCTTCCCAGAACAAGGACGCTTCACGTCCGCGGAACTTTCGCGACGGGCGGCGCGCCAGCCCGTCCTCGCCTGCCACACCACAGACGAACCTCTGACGCGCCAAGGCCTTCAGGAAGCGGTCCCGAGAAGCGGATTCTTTGAGAAGGGGTGGAGCGATCATCAGGGTTCAGCATTCCAGAACGGCACCTCGTGGACCGTACCGGCAGGGCATTGAAAAACAGCAAACACGCCCGCTCAACATTAACTTTTGAGGCCCAACAGCGCGGCCGCAGCCTCGAAATCACGGCGTTGGGCTACCCGCCGGGCCGCGGCCTCCGCATCTTCCCCCCACCTGGACTTCTGCCAGTCCTCATCCACGTGGGCCGCCTCCCAGATCTCGGACGCACTCGCGAGACCCTTAAGCCCCGCCACGGCGAGCAGCGCCGAGCCCGTGATCACCGTTAACAATTGCACGCCCGCCAGCGGGAAATCCCCCAGACCGCAGACGGCGTGCTCGACGGCGGCCAGAGCCTCGGCCGGTTGATGAATATGGATCACGCCCGTTGTAGGTTTGAACTGCACAGCGAGCACGCGCGCCACCCGATCGAGAATGGGATCCCAGATCGCGCATTGGCGCTCAACCAGAGCATGAGGTCCCTCGGCGCGGTAGCACAGCAGGTCGCTGCCGGCGAACGCCACGATCTCAGCGACGACGGCCCCGCGCGCCGGCGCCACCGTATCCAGGGCACTGTTGGCCAGCCGCGTCGCCGGCATGCTCGCTGGATCGATGACCTCCGCTTGTGCCTGCCATTCCGCCGCGATGATTTCCGCGTAGCCACGATCGGGGATCAGGAGCATGCGCTTGGCAGGGGTGCGAATGGGACGTCCATCCAGCACGATCGCAAAACCGCTGCCCGCCAGAGCGTCCTTGGCTTCGATCCCAACGCTCGAATAAAACCTGCGCGGAAGCGGTGCGCGCAACCGATCGGCGATGGGCCCGCGTGGCCCACCTTGGCCCATGGGTGGCTGACCATTGCCTCCATCCTGAGACACACTCACAGACGCCCCCTCAGGCCGCTGATTTCGTTCATCAGGGCGGGACCGAGATCAGCACTCGCGCCGATGACCCCGTGGGCTCCACTCTTCACGAGCGCGGCGGGCTCATGATAGCCCCACGCAACGCCCACAGCGCGAGCACCTGCCGCACGCGCCATATCAATATCGTAGGTCGTGTCTCCCACCATCAGGGTGCGAGTTGCCGCACCACCGGTGTCGGACATCGCCGCCAGGAGCATCGCGGGATCAGGCTTTGAGGGGTTCGTGTCCGCCGTCTGTATCGTCGCAAAATGATGGGACAGTTTTTCGCGCTCGAGGACCGCGTGAACGCCGCGCCGCGACTTGCCTGTCGCCATGCCAATCATGACATCGGCTTGGCTACTCAACATCTGGAGGGCCTCGCGAACACCTGGATAGAGCGGTTCGACGTGCTCAGGCGCGCGCCGCAACTCTCCGAAGGCCGACTTGTAGCGCTCGCACAGATCCAGGATCTCGTCTGGACCTCCACGCGGAGTGAGACGGCCAATCGCCTCTGCCAGCGACAGCCCGACAACGGATAGAACGTCATGACGCGGTGGCGGGGCCAGTCGCGACTGTTCAAAAGCCCGCGTCATAGCCTCGACGATCATGTGCTGGCTATCGACGAGCGTGCCGTCACAATCGAACACCACCAGGATCACCGCGCACGCTCCGTTCGCCGCTCCAGTCTCGTCAAACGGGCATCACGCATCACAACAAGCCGCTTCAAAAGGCCGGCCCGGCGCAGCTGCTCCGTGTTCACCTCGTCAAGGAGCCTTCCGTAAGGCTTGCCTTGAAGGCCTCGGACCTGGCGTCCAAGATCACGAACTTGAGCCACGACGATCGCGGCCGTGGCGCCCGCAAGCAGCAGCAACGGAAGGCCTATTGTGGGCTCATGTGTCAATGGCCGAGCCCTCCGCCACTTCCCCCGGACCCGGAGCGGCGGGATTGCTCCAGCCGCTGCAGCCTCTCCTCCTGGTCCTCAATGGCCTTCTGAAGCAGATCGTTCTGGCGGCGGAGTTCAGTCAGGTACTCTTCCATCATCTCGCCGTGGCTCTTGCCGCTGCGCCCCGTATAGATGCTCTGGCTGCGCAGCGCGAAGAACACGAATACCGCGATCAGGATCAAAACCGGCAGCCAGTTGACCACGACGTCCATCGAAACTCCATTCGGCATGACCTTGAACCCACCCGGCGCAAATCAGTCTTCATCGCGAGAGTAACGCTTCACATCGAAACCCAACAGCTCCCATGTCCGCTGCATATGGGGCGGAAGCGGTGCCGTCACGTCGATCTTTCCCCGTCCAGCAGGATGGGGGATGACAAGACGGCGCGCGTGCAGATGCAGTTGGGCGTCCATATTCTCAGCCGGCAGATCCATACCGCCCTCGTACTTGTTGTCACCCACGATCGGATGTCCGATGATCGACATGTGCGCCCGCAGCTGATGCTGACGTCCGGTCACCGGTTTCAGCGAGGCCCAAGCAGCCTTCCTGCCGGCTCGATCAATCACGGCGTAATGCGTCGTTGCGTGCATGGCGGCCTCCTGCTCTCCGGGCAATGCCTTGCGCACCCGGTCGCCATCGGGTCCGGCGGCCTTGACGAGCGCCGCCTCGACTTTGCCCTGCTGGGGATGAGGCACACCCTTGACGAGCGCCCAATAGGTCTTGGCGGCGGATCTGGTCTGAAATGTGCGGCCGAGCTTAGAGGCGGCGTTGCGTGTCTTGGCAACAAGCAGCACCCCCGACGTATCGCGATCGAGGCGATGGACGAGGCGGGGGCGCTCCCCGCCGAAACGATCGGCCATGCCGGCCAGGATGCCGTCGATATGGCGCCGGGTTCCCGTGCCGCCTTGCACGGCGATGCCAGCGGGCTTGTTCAGGACGAGGACTTCGTCGTCCTCGAAAAGGATCATCTTCTCGATAAAGTCGCGATCCGCTTTGGACACGCCGGGCGGGGCCTTGAGGCCCAGCGCCGGAGCCGGTTTCGGCTGGCGCACGATTGCGGGAACGCGAATAGCCTGGCCGGCAGCCAACCGGTCCCCGGCCTCTGCCCGGCGGCTGTCGATACGCACTTGACCGGATCGCAGCAGCTTCTGGAGGTAGCTGTATCCCACTTCGGGAAAATGCAGCTTGAACCACCGGTCGAGCCGCATCTCGGCTTCGCCTTTGGCGACGAGAATGGTTTCAACTTTGGCGCTCATTCGAGCACATACCTCGTCACTGCGATACCTGCCACCAGCCCGCCCACCGAGAGGACCACCGAACCCATGACATAGGCAGCAAGTGCTGCGGGCGCACGCGCCGTTCCCAGCTCAAAGACATCGAGAGAGAAGGCAGAAAATGTCGTGAAGCCGCCGAGCAGTCCCGTCGCCAGGAACGCGCGGACTTCCGGATTTCCGTCGAGCCGGTCCCAGATGAACACCATCAAGACCCCCATGAGAAACGATCCCACCACATTGACTGTGAGCGTAGCCCAGGGAAAGGCGCCCGCCCCGCGGTGAGCCGCCTGAGCGACAAACAACTGATACGTGAGGAAGCGCAACGCCGCACCGATGGCGCCGCCGGCCGAAACCAGAAGCAGCAGTCTCATCAAGATCCTCGCGCCATGCGATCCCGGCCCGTCACGTCAGGTTTGCCATATCCGCCGCGGAAATTCCGGCGATCCCAGAACAGACCGCACAAGCCGCAAGGCCATCACTTCTCGTCATCGGCCTCCGGCCTCAACGTTCCACCCAGCGCCCAGCCGATGGTCCAGCCGATCAGCATCCCCAGGAGGTTGGTGGCCATGAAGACGGCCGAATGCACATCGCCAACCTGATCGGGGCTGTCGAACTTCATCTGCCCCACCACCCAACTCGCGACCGGCGAGCCAACAAACAACGTCGTCGCGGCGGCCACGGCGACAGCGAACAGCATCGCCACAAGATAGCGCATCGATACCTCCGCAAACGAGAGGCCGCATCCGTCCGATGCAACCCTCAAGCTATTTCACTTCCCAGAACCAGATTTCACCGGCGTCGGCGTAGTTTGAGTAGTAGCCCATCCACGAGAACCACTCCATGAGCCATTTGGCCGACGAGCGATACCCATTCCAAACGTCGATATGATCGCCCGTGGGACGCCCCTGATCCGTCGAGCGATACCAGTAGTCCTGGATGAAAACGATGCCGGTCCGCCCGAAAATTTTCGGGTAGAACTGCGCGGCATCGCTTCCCGTGTAGCGTTCCCTGGGGCCTAGCCCTTCGATATTGGCACGCAGCAGTGCATTGGCGAGCTGCTGGGCGTTGATGACGTGCATCTCATCGCGCGAATGGACGGCGCAATGGGAGCAGCCCGCGATCTGGCCTGGCTGCACTCCCGCGCGCCGCAATGAAATCCCCATGCGGATGGCGCACTGATTGGAAAAGACCGGAAAGCCCGTTTTTATCTCCCGCCCCTCAAGATTGGTAAGATCATGTGGCGCAAGACAGGGCGTCTGGACGCTTTGATTGATCGGGTGCCCGAACCAGAGGTCTTTGAACTCGATCATACAAACCTCACCGCTCGCGCCAGCCAGGCGCCCGTGGCGCAGTGCTGACACCAGAGTGCCGCCCGCCGTGCACGGGCAGACTATAGGACATCATGACCGGAATTGAAAAGTGGCGGACCGTCACCCTTTTTCGGCCCGTTTCCTGCGCAGTTGCGACCAGTAATCCAGCCGCTTGCGGATCTCGCGCTCGAAGCCGCGCTCGGGGGGATCGTAAAATTGTGGCCGGACCGTCATCTCGTCGGGAAAGTAGTTCTGACCCGAGAACGCATCGGGAGCATCGTGATCGTACCGGTATCCCTCCCCATAGCCCTCCTCTTCCATCAACCGTGTCGGCGCATTCAAGATCGCCTTGGGTGGGGCAAGCGAGCCATGCTCCTTCGCCGCCCGCACAGCCGCTTTGTAGGCCACGTAATTGGCGTTCGACTTAGGCGCTGTCGCCAGATAGACGACCGCCTCGGCAAGCGCCAATTCGCCCTCGGGAGAGCCCAGGAAATCGTAGGCGTCCTTGGCCGCATTGGCCACGACCAAGGCTTGAGGATCGGCAAGTCCGATGTCCTCGACCGCCATGCGCACCAGCCGGCGCGCGATGAAGAGGCGGTCCTCGCCGCCTTCCAGCATGCGCGCAAACCAATAGAGCGACGCGTCGGGATCGGAGCCGCGCACCGACTTGTGCAGGGCCGAAACCAGATTGTAGTGACCGTCACGGCCTTTGTCATAGAGTGGCGCGCGCCGCTGGACGACGCGCATCAGCTCCTCGCGCCCTGCCGGCGCGCCGCCGCCATCACCGAGTGCGGCAAACACGTCCTCCGCCAGATTGAGCACCGCACGCCCATCCCCATCGGCCATCCCGATCAGAGCCTGGCGCGCATCGGGCTCGAGCGGCAAGGGGCGCCCCAACTCCCGTTCCGCCCGCAGCAGAAGTCCCTGCAGCGCAGCGTCGTCGAGCCGCATTAAGGTGAGAACGGTCGCGCGCGACAAGAGCGCGGCATTCAGCTCGAAGGACGGATTTTCCGTCGTAGCGCCCACGAGCGTGATGGTGCCGTCCTCCATGAGGGGCAGAAAGCTGTCCTGCTGGGAGCGGTTGAAACGGTGGATCTCGTCAATGAAAAGAAGCGTCCCGCGCCCCTGTTCGCGATGGGCACGCGCGCGGTCGAAGGCCTTGCGCAGGTCCTGAACGCCGGAAAAAATGGCTGAGAGTTGCTCGAAGACAAGATTTGTCTCGCCCGCCAAAAGACGCGCGATCGTCGTTTTGCCGCAGCCGGGCGGCCCCCAGAGAATGAGACTGGGCACACGCCCGCCTTTGAGGAGACGGGTCAGCCGGCCTTCCTCGCCGACGAGGTGGTCTTGGCCTGCGACCTCACTCAGGATCTTCGGACGCAACCTATCCGCCAGCGGCCGCGGCGCGCCATCATCCAATCCGGCAGCTTCAAAAAGGTTGGTCAAACCGCCCCCGTTCCGGAAAACTTCGACCCCAGCAGCATAGGCATGAACGCGAACAGAAGGAACATGACGAGAGACAGGTGGCCCTCGGGCGTGAAGATAAAGTGTGCGAACCACTGGGCCGGCGACCAGCCACGCAAGGCCGCCGAGAGGGCGATCTCGGCGACGAGCAGAATGGCAAACGCCAAAAGCCCCATGCGCAGCCTCAATGCCCGGTCGGAGGGCATTGCAAACACGCGCAGCGTGACGACAGCCGCGGCCACAACGGCGATCAGCATCAATGGGACTTCCGCGACCGTTGCCCACAGTGGTCCGATGTGGGGCACGAGCAGAGCTTCACGCATACTGCCGAACACAAATCCAGCCGCGTAGGTCAACGCAAAATAGCTCAGCGCCGGCTTGACGATGCTCATGGACCGGCCTCCACAGACTTCGCCGCCCGGCGGCTCACACACCCCTCATCCGGGAACCTGCAGCACGAGGGTCTGGCCGTCGCGGCGAATACCGACGACCCACGTGCGCTGACGGGTTGCCAGTACGCGCTCCAGATCTGCCACCGTACCGATCGCTTGCCGTCCGACCTCCACGATAATGTCACCGGATTGAAACCCCAATCGCTGGGCCAGCGAGCCTTGGCGCAGAGACACGATGGCTACGCCTTCTGTTTCATCGATATTCAACTCGTCCGCGATGCCCGGCAGAACATTCGAGACCCGCGCGCCGTCAAAAGGATGCTGACCCGCCAGATTGCGGACATCATCACGACTGGGTTTGGGAGGTGCCATGAGGGGAAGATCGAGTGTCAGCGGCTGTCGGCTGCGCAACAGGTCGAGGCGCGCTGTATTGCCGATCCCGCGCGTTGTCAGGCGGTAGTAAACGGCGCGCGGATCGGACACCTCGAAGCCATCGACCCGCGTGATGACGTCACCGGCTTGAAGTCCAGAAGACGCGGCAGGTCCCGCATCGGAAACACGCGCCACGACGGCGCCTGAAACGCGATCCAGTCCCAACCCTTCAGCGATCTCGCGCGTCACCGACTCCAATCTCGCCCCCAGCCAAGGCCTTTCGACCTTGATCCCCTTCGCGGCGCTGTCAACGTAGAGCCGCACCAGATTGGAGGGAATGGCAAAGCCGATCCCCTGCGATCCGCCCGACTGGGTGAAGATCATCGTATTGATGCCCACGAGCCGTCCCGACATATCGACCAGCGCGCCCCCTGAGTTGCCCGGATTGATCGCAGCATCTGTCTGAATAAAGACCTGACTGTCGGACTTGCCGATCTCCGACCTTGCGAGCGCAGACGCGATTCCGCTCGTCACGGTCTGACCCACACCAAAGGGGTTTCCAATCGCAAGGACCAGGTCGCCAACCTCAAGCGTGTCGCTGTCCTCGAAGTCGATGCTGGGAAAGCGCCCATCCCCGCCTTCGATCTTGAGGATTGCGATATCCGTCTTGTCGTCCTGCATCACCACCTGGGCATCGAACTCGCGCTTATCAGCCAAAGCGACACGAATCTCCGTCTCGCCCCGCCCCTTGATGACGTGCGTGTTGGTCACGACCGTGCCGTCGGGAGAGACGATAACGCCGGACCCGAGCGAACTTTGAATGCGCTCGGAGGGCCGTCCGAACCGGTCGCCGAAAAACTGGCGGAAAAAGGGATCATTGGCGAAGGGAGAACTGAAGGCCTGCACGCGGCGGCGCACCGAGACGTTCACCACGGCGGGTGCGGCTTTACGTACGATCGGAGCATACGAGTATTGCACGATCTCACGGGAGGCTGGCACCTGCCGGCTCTCGGCCGACGCGGATGGGCCTGTCAGGCCGATGCCCGCGAGCACCATCGTGATCAACACCGCTATCCGGCCAACAGAAGGTGCAGTCATGCGCATGGTCCTTTGAAACTGAATGCCAGGATTCAGGCCATAGCCCAGTCACCTTGTGGGGGAAGACGGGCCAATCCGTCCCGATATAGGTGATGGGGCGCGCCCGAGAAAGCCTTGAAGGTGGACAACTCCCAACCGCACGCCGATCTCTACCACCCGCACAATGCAACAGCGCCCGCCGGACGGACCGGCAGGCGCTTTGTTCATTGTGATCGCAGGTCATTTCGAGTGTGGCGCGGAGACCGCTCAGCCCCCGGCCTCATCGCGCGCGGCCAATTCTGCTTCGTGACGCGCCCTGTCCTCAGCACCCTTGACAGCAGGATCGCGGTCGACGAGTTCGATCACCGCGCGCGGTGCGCTGTCGCCATAACGGAAGCCCGCCTTGATGACACGCGAATAACCGCCATTGCGGTTCTTGTAGCGTGGTCCGAGCGTATCGAAGAGCTTCTTGACCATATCATCGTCGCGCAGCCGTGCTGCAGCCAGACGGCGCGAGTTGAGGTCGCCGCGCTTGGCCAAAGTGATGTACTTGTCGATCACACGCTTCAGGTCTTTGGCCTTGGGCAGCGTGGTGACAATTTGCTCGTGCTTGATGAGGGCCGCCGCCATGTTGGAAAACATCGCTTGACGGTGGGCGCTGTCGCGGTTGAACCGCCGGCCCAAGCTTCCGTGCCGCATATCGTTATCTCTCTTTTTCTCTACCGGTTGTTACGGGGAGGTTCTACGGCCTCGCCTCGTTATTTTCCCGTCCCGGTTTGTCCGGTCTGGGCCGTGCTTTCAGCGGACACACACAGCCATCGCTGGGCGCCGCCCCCGCGGAGTGCTCGCACGTCAACCGCATTGCAGCACTTTTGCAAATACGGCAGCGACGCGCGGATCAGCCCGCGAGTAAATTATCAGTACTGGTCCTCGAAGCGCTTGGCGAGTTCCTCGATGTTGTCGGGTGGCCAGTTCGGCACTTCCATGCCGAGATGAAGCCCCATCGACGCCAGAACCTCCTTGATTTCGTTGAGCGACTTGCGGCCGAAGTTGGGCGTGCGGAGCATTTCCGCTTCGGTCTTCTGAATGAGGTCGCCGATGTAGACGATGTTGTCGTTCTTCAGGCAGTTGGCCG
>CAZZPH010000082.1:6637-9835 GCA_964655725.1 uncultured Hyphomicrobium sp. | reverse complement strand
TCAGGTCTGCCGGGTCGCGATGGGTCGAAGCCGGCGCAGATGCGTGCCAACAGAGCTGCGCACGAGGTCACGGATTTTCGCCGAGGCACCGATCGAGCCGGCATAAACAGCGTCCGCTCCACTCTGGGCGATCGCGGCAGGGACATCCTCGCCCCCGTGGAGACCTTCACCCGAGAAGAAGCCGGAAACCACGGTGAACCCCTCCGTCGCGGCCAGCGCGTCGTTGAGAAATTCGGGCTCTTCCAGGAAGGCCACAGCAACGCTGCGGAAGGTGTTGGCCCGCCCGATGGCTGTGGCGGCGCGACGCGTGGCATCAGCCGACGCGGGCCCGATTTTGGATCCGTGGCCGGCAACGATCAGGCGCGTGCCGCGCGGATCAATCCCGCGCTGCCGGGCGGCCGATGCGGCTTCCTCGCACATCAAGCCGGGCAGGCGTTCGTCCAGACCCAGAGGTGGCAGGATTCGGCATCGATCACCAAGCGCGAGGGCTTCAACGCGCCCGGCCAAGACCTTGCGGGTGAAATAGCCGTCGGCCATGAATACGGGATAGACGATCACGCAGGTCGCGCCTGCAGCGTGGGCTGCAAGGATCGCATCCTCGATGGAGGGATCGCCTTTGAGAACTCCGGTATGAACGCTGTGGTAGATGCCGAGCGCGGCGAGGGCATCGCGGTGTGCCGTGAGTGTGGCGTTGGGCTCAGCGCCGCGCAACTCCCCGTGGGCTGCCAGGACCACGGCAACCGACCGTTCCTCGACGTTCGGGCGGTGTGGACTGTCATGTGCAGACGTCATGGTTCTCCGGCTGGGCTATCTGGTTGGTAGCGTCAAGCATCGGTCAAGTCAGGCCAGCCCGATCGGTCGCCAGCAGTGCAAGCAACAACACGCTGAGTATAGTCCCAACTATGGCGCGGATGCGAAAGAAAGCCCACCTGCCGCAGAAGATTTGCCCCACGTGCGGGCGTCCGTTCACGTGGCGCAAGGCATGGGCGCGCACATGGAGCGAGGTGCGCTACTGCTCACAGCGATGCCGGCGGTCTCGTGCTTGCCAGCGGTCAGGAAAGGAAGCCGCCTCAGAGGGGCGAACGGAACACGAAAAAGGCTCCCGCCATGATCAGCGTGAAACCGATGATGTGATTGATCGTAATCGCTTCCTTCAGGACGACCACTGAGAATACGGCGAAGACGCTGAGTGTGATCACTTCCTGGATGGTTTTCAGTTCGGCAGCGGAATAGGTGCCATGGCCGATGCGGTTGGCGGGCACGGCGAAGCAATACTCGATCAGCGCAATGCCCCAGCTCACCAGAATGACGAGCAGGAGCGGCTGGTCCTTGAACTTGAGGTGTCCATACCAGGCGATGGTCATGAAGATGTTGGACAGCACGAGCAGAAGGATCGGCGTCAGCCAGGCTGGCGGCAGAAGAACACTTGGCAAGGGGCGGGCTCCGGGGTCCGGGTTGATGGCAAAACGCCCATAGACCATTGGCCGCTGGTGTGGAAACACTGTCTCGACAAAGATCGGGGCAGTGGTCTAAGTCTGCCCGGCAAGGCAGACGCTGGCCAGGGGCCAACGGGTTCGTGGGCGTGTCTTGGGATGCCCCCCGCAGGAGATGCAGGCCGACATGCCGCCGAACAGCCCAAAGCTGGATCAGTTGCTCCGCGACGTCGCGGGGGGCGACGAGGCGGCGTTCGCGGCCCTTTATCAGGCGACCTCCCCGAAACTTCTGGCGGTGGCGCTGCGTATATTGCGAACCCGGGAACTGGCCGAGGAGGTCCTCCAGGAGGCTTATTTCAAGGTTTGGGAACGGGCGGGCGACTATGATCCGGCAATTGCGGCTCCCATGACCTGGCTGGCCGCGATCGTCAGAAACCGCGCCCTCGACGAAGTGCGGCGGCGTGGCAACCGGCCGGCCACCGGCGAGAGCGATTTGGAGAACCTGCCCGGCGACGACGAGCACCCGCTCGTGGCGCTGGAACTGGCTGAAGACGTGGCGCGCCTGATGCACTGCTTGGAGGGCCTGGAGGCCGACAAGCGTCAGATGGTGCGGCTGGCGTATCTGGACGGCATGAGCCGCGCGGCACTGGCCGAGCGCTTCGACCGCCCGGAAGGGACGATTAAGACTTGGCTCCACCGGAGCCTGGCGCAACTGAAGGGATGCCTCGAGCAATGAGCGAGCTCGGCGACATCGATGGATTGGCAGCCGAGTACGTTCTCGGGACGCTGCCCCATGACGAGCGAGCCGCGTTGGCGGCACGGCGCGAGCGTGAACCTGCGCTCGATGCGGCCATTCGCGCTTGGGAACGCCGTCTTGCGCCGATGATCGAGACGCTCAGTCCGGTCTCGCCGTCGCCGGAACTCTACAGTCGCATCCGGGCCCAGATCGGTCTTTCTCAGCATGTCGTTTCGCTCAAGGCGCGCGAACAGCGTCTCCAGCGGCGTGCCGCCTCGTGGCGCAATGCGTTCGTGGGTGCGAGTGCCCTTGCGGCCGCTCTCGCGGGCGTTCTGGTGTGGCGGGAGGCCATCGCGCCGCCGCTGCCCACCCAGTATGTCGCCGTCCTCAAAGCCGATACCCAAGGGCCAGCCTTCCTGCTGACCCACGACACGCGGACCAACATCTGCGTCATCACAGCGGTGAATGCGCCAAGCCAGCCCTCTAAGAGCTACGAGGTCTGGATGGTGCATGACGAACTGCCCCATCCCAAGTCGCTCGGCATCATGAGCGAGGGGGAGATGAACGTCATGCCCATGGAGCGTGGTCCAGAGACCGACCTGTTCATGGACGCTTCGTTCGCGGTCAGTCTGGAGCCGGAGGGTGGTTCCCCCGCAGGCGTGCCGTCCGGTCCCGTCCTCTTCACGGGGAAACTCATTCAGGCCACGCCCTGACACCAGCGTGCCCGGGCTGGCGCGCGATGGGCCCTGAAAATTGCCGCGATCGGTCTTGACGCCGCCACAAGCCTCGTCATCAGTGGTGTGAACGTGAATTTTCGAGGGAACTCCACTGGTGAAAACGGGTTTTAGCTTGCGCCATGCCGCCATCTCCGTCGCGCTGGCTGTTGCGGGATTGCCCGCTGCTGCTCTGGGACAAGGCATCCAATTCGGCCCGGTTGACGCCCCGGAACAGCCCGCGGTCAAGAAGAAGCCACCGGCCGTGCAGCATCTGTCGCCGGGGGCCTCGACCGCTGGACGACCCGCAACGGAG
>CAZZPH010000082.1:0-6627 GCA_964655725.1 uncultured Hyphomicrobium sp. | reverse complement strand
AAAGCCCGCCCCGATGTCCGGGACGCAGACCGCAGGCGCCGCCGATGGGCCGTCCCCGGCTGCACAGCCCCCCTCAGGCCGCCCGGCTGGAGAGACGACGACGGCTGGCGCGCCGGCGGGCAATGCTCCGGCCGCTGCCGCAGCGACGCCGGCCTACATCACAACAGGCCTTCCTCCCCCGCCCAAGCCGGCCAACTGCAAGAACTCCGAACGCTTTGAAACGTGGCTCGCCCGCTTCCGCAAAGAGGCTGCCGCGCGCGGGATCACACAGCGCACGATATCCTTGGCGCTCGATCGGCGCACTCTCGACACGGGCGTCATCGCCCGCGACCGCAAGCAGGGCTTCTTCGCCCAGAGTTTCCTCGACTTCTCAGCCAAGCTCGCTACCGCCAATCGCGTCCAGTCGGGCCGGGCGCAAATCAAGAAGAACGAGGCGACCTTCGCGCGCGTCGATCAGCAGTATGGCGTTCCAGCCTCCGTCATCACCGGGTTCTGGGCGCTCGAGAGTGATTTCGGCGCTGGGATGGGCAACCTTCCGATTCTCAATTCGCTGACGACGCTCGCCTACGACTGCCGGCGCGGCGAGATGTTCCAGATGGAACTGATGGCCGCGCTGCAGATCATCGATCGGGGTGACATGACGCCCGACACCATGATCGGCTCGTGGGCTGGCGAAATCGGGCAGACGCAATTCTTGCCCACCCGCTATCTGGAGCACGCGATCGACTACGACGGTGACGGGCGCATTGACCTGTTCGGCAATCATGCCGACATCATCGGCTCGACGGGCAATTACATGACGCATCTGGGCTGGCGTCGCGGAGAACCGTGGATCGAAGAGGTGCGGGTGACCAAGGACCTGCCATGGGACAAGGCGGATCTCGCGGTCAAGCTGCCGCGCTCGCAGTGGGTCGAGTGGGGTGTCGAGCGCATCCATGGCGCTCCTCTTGAGGGCGACGCTCTGCCAGCCTCCCTGCTGCTACCGATGGGACGCTATGGGCCGGCATTCCTCGCTTACGAAAACTTCAATGTGTACCTGCAGTGGAACCAGTCGCTGAACTACGCTGTGACGGCGGCCTGGCTCGCCACGCGCATTGATGGCGCGCCCCTGATGCAGAAGCCCAGGCGCGAGATCACCGTGCTCACCATGGACGAGGCCAAAGAGCTGCAGCGACTGCTCGTGCGGCGGGGTCACAACGTAGGAGAGATCGACGGCAAGATCGGCGCCAATACGCGCGCGGCCATCAAGGCAGTCCAGATCGAATTCGGATTGCCTGCCGATAGCTTTCCCACCCCTGCGCTGATCACGGCGCTGCGTGGCGCGAGTTGAATGGTGCGTGGGTGTGAGCGAACAGCGATTTGCTCCCCCCGCGTTCAGGTCCTCGAATTCACTGCTTGATGCCAGCATCCCTGGCCCGGGGAGTTACAGCGGTCCGCGGCGCTGTTGAGACCCTGTTGAATAACACCTTTTACCGGATTTCGCGCAAACCCCAACGGTCCGTTAACCACCGCATCGCTACCCTTTTCATGCCACAGTAATGTTGGACTGTCGGCCTTCACCAAAGTCCGGTCGCCTTCGAGGTGTGTTGCGTACATGAAGCGGCGTCTTTTCCTACCCATCGTGCTCGCGTGCGCCACGCCAGCCGCAGCGGTTACGTCTCAGCGTTCCGATCTGATCTCCGGGCCTCTCAACGGGGAAGCCTTGCGCGCGACGTTCACGGGGTCCCTGCTGGAACTCGATAGCCCGATCGGGACGACGATCCCTGTTCGCTTTGGCGCGGATGGACTGGTCGCAGGCAACGCCGGTGCGCTCGGTCCGGTTCTGGGCGCGGTGCGTGATCGCGGCCGCTGGAGGGTTGCTGGCGACAAGCTGTGCCTCAAGTTCTTCCGCTGGTTTGACGCCAAGGAGCGCTGCTTGGACATCACGATGGACGGAACGCGTCTGACGTGGGTCGATACAAGTGGAGAGCGCGGCACAGCCACGCTGGTTGAACAGGGCCGGGTCCACATCGCCGAGAGTTCTGGAACGCAGGCCCCGAAGGCAGCGTCACATCGCTCTCCGCCGGAAAAAACAAAACAGGAAAAATCACAACAGGACAAGCCGGCAGCATCCCCAGCTAAGCCTGTCGCGCCGCCTGTGAAATCGCTCGCGGCGATCGCGCCCGCGCCGCAGCCCGTGCGCGCTGCCGTTTCGCCGCCGGCCGTGAGGCAGCAGTCTCAGGCAACAGTCGAGGCGGCGCCGAGCGATGCCACCGCCATCGAGGTCGGCACGCTGTCGTCCGAGCCCGCTGCCGCAACCGCGGAACCAGCCGAACCCGCGCCTCGTCTTGCCCGGTTTGACTTTGCAGCCGGTGCCCGGATGGCTGTCGGCGCGCCGCCACCCCCTCCAGAACCCGTCAGGACAGTCGCACCTGTCGCCGCGATGTCCAAGCCAACGACCGTGGCACAGGTCCGCAACGATGGTGCAGCCGCCATACGGAATGCCAACCGGCTGGCACCTGTGACCACGCCGGCCACCCTCAGCCGGGCCGCCGACTACCCGGCACCCTCGTTCCGGGTCCGCCGTGTCGGTCTGTTCGATGTGCTGAACGTGCGCAGTGGTCCCTCGGAATATCACGAGCGCGTCGGCATGATTCCGCGCACCGCCCGTGGCGTTCGCATCACGGGCCCGTGTGCGGGTGAGTGGTGTCCCGTCCGGCATCGCCGCACGACCGGCTGGGTCAACAGCTTCTATCTTGCCGAGGATGAGGCAACTTCCAGCTTGCGCGCACCGCCTCAACGCTCCGCGACACGCTAGAAAGACCGGGGACGGGGTCAGACCCCTAAGGAGGGGTCTGACCCCGCACTCCTATCGAACGAGGGGATCGGTCAGACCAAGGCCATGCAGCGCGAACATGGCGATCAGTCCAGCCGCGAGGACGTAATAAATCGTCGGCAGAATCGTGATGCGTAGCGTCGCCCCTTCGCGCCCGAACAGGCCGACCGTCGCCGATGCGGCGACCACGTTATGGATGGCGATCATGTTGCCGGCCGCCGCACCGACACTTTGAACCGCCACCATGAACGCACCGGAGAGCCCGATGAGGTGCGCCGTCTCGAGCTGAAATTGGCTCAGCATCATATTGCTGACAGTGTTGGAGCCGGCGAGGAATGCGCCAAGCGCGCCAACGGTCGGAGCCATGAGCGGATAACTTTGTCCCATGAGATCGGCGACGCCGCGCGCCATGGCAATCGGCATACTGGCAAGGTCGTGGGCGTTGACACCGGAGTTGATCATCACGCGCACCATGGGGACGGTGAAGATCAGAACGAAGCCGGCGCCGGCGAGCGTTGCGGCGGATTCTGCGGCACCGCGGCGGAAATCGGCCCACCTCATCCGGTGGAGAATGAGCGTGGCGAGGCTGACGGCCACCAGAATCCCGCCTGGAAGATAAAGCGGTTGGAAGCCACCGTTGATGCCGGTCTGCCCGAGGATGCCGGTGACCGACCATTCGAGCGACTTCAGAGTTTCGCCAACGGCGGCGACAGTCCGCGACAAGACGAGGAGGGCTGCCAGCAGGATATAGGGCAGCCACGCCATGAACATGCCGACCTTGCCGCCGTCTTTGCGCTGATCGTCGATGGTCAACGTGCCGAGCCAGGCCGCAGGCCAGGTCGATGCCGGAGCGAAATCCCACACATCCCGGGGCACGAGGAAGCCCACCTTGACAGCCGCCGCGACAATCACGAGACCCACCATGGCGCCGAGGATGGAGGGAAATTCAGGACCCAGAAAAATCCCGAACAGCGCATAGGGAATGGTGAAGCTCAATGCGGCGAACACGGCGAAGGGCAGGATCGACAATCCCTCGCTCCACGACCGGTTGCGTCCGAAGTAGCGCGTCATGACCATCACGAGAACAAGCGGCATCAGCGTGCCGCAAATGGCATGGACGATCGCCACCTGGGCAACGATCGTCTGGAAGAAGGCGTCCCACGTCGATGCCTGCGCTTCCAGTTGCGCGGTCAGCGCTGCGCGGTCGAGCCCGGTCTGGACGCCAACGAGCAAGGGTGTGCCAAGCGCACCGAATGACACCGGCGTCGATTGGATCAGCATTCCGAAAACGACGGCGGCCAGTGCCGGGAACCCGACGGCGACCATGAGGGGTGCGGCCACGGCCGCGGGCGTACCAAAGCCCGAGGCGCCCTCGATGAACGAACCGAACAGCCAGGCAATGAGGATGACCTGCACGCGCCGGTCGGGACTGATGCCGGCGAACCCCTCACGGATGGTGGCGATCGCGCCTGAGTGCTTCAGCGTATTGAGCAGCAAGATCGCGCCGAAGATGATCCAGAGCAGCCCCGCCGTGAGGATCAGGCCCTGCAGTGTGGAGGCCGCCACGCGGTCGAGGCTGACCCCCCATATCCAGGTGGCGATGGCGCAGGTCAGAATATATACGGCCGGCATCGCGTACTTCGCGGGCATACGAAAACCCACCAGCAGAATTCCGGCGCTGAGAATTGGAAGGAAGGCGACAAGGGCGAGGTAGCTGGCGTTCATGGAGATCCTGGCGGGCCGCGGGGGTGAGCTTTGAGGGGCCGTCAGACCTTTTCGTCGCCGCTCATGACCTTGCCCATCCATTCGTCGATGGTGATCTCGCCGACCTTTTCCACGACGGCGGTTTCATGCGGGCGCAGGGTATCCTGGATGCCGTCGATGCGCTTCCATTCGCAGAACGGTGTTTCAGTGCCGGGTTTGGGTGCATAGCGCGAGGTGGCGACCTTCTGGAAGCGATGCACGTACCGTGGGCAGTTCATCCAAAGCTCGTGCAGGGTGACACGCACGACCAGTTCCGCCTCATGGAACATCGCAAGCGCTTCGGGCGCGCGGGTCACCTCGGCGCGCCCTTGTACGCGCATGCGGAACGGCCGCTCGAAGTCGATGAACAGGATGCCGATCTCGGGGTTTCCGGCGATGTTGCCCATGGACAGGTACATGCCGTTGCCGTCGTAGCTCGGGAAGGCGAGGGTCGTGGGATTGAGAACGCGCACAAACCCCGGCTCGCCGCCCTTATAGGAGACGGTGGGGCGGCCTTGGTCGTCGATGGACGACAGGAAAAACATGTCGCGGCTTTCGATGAAGCCCTTTTCCATGTCTTCGATCTCGGTTTTGACGCCGATCATCTCGATGCGATCGGCGAGGCGACGGGAGTCGAAGGTATCCTGCAACTCGCGGTGCTTGGGTCCGTAGAGCCTGCTCATGATCATTTGCCTCGGCTGCCGGTGTTTCGATGTGCCGGGTTTTATAGCATTGCCGTGACGGCGCGCCTCGGCGAATATCTGCCAGAATAGAGATCTGGCGCTGGGCCTTGCTGCCTGGCCTTAGCCGCAAAGGGCTGCTGCTTGGCGAACACTCCTTCGATGTTCGGTTCGGTGCGCGTGCGCACGCCTCATGTGATGTCCGGCCAAAGGGTCGGGCTGATGGGGGGATCGTTCGCGCCGGTCCACGAGGGGCACCTTGCCGCCGCCCGCACGGCCATGAAGCGGCTGGCCCTCGATCAGATCTGGCTCATCGTGACACCCGGCAATCCCCTCAAAGATCAGGCGGGGCTTCCGCCGCTGGACGCGCGCGTCGGGCGGGTGCAGGCGATGATCCGCGACCGGCGCATCCGTGTGACGGGATTTGAGAGTACGCTCGGCAACGCGTACACGGCCGTGACCCTGGGCTTTCTTGTGCGGCGCCACAAAGGGGTGCGGTTCGTGTGGGTCATGGGTGCCGATGGGCTTGCCCTGTTCCACCATTGGCGCGCCTGGAGACAGATGGCCCGGCTCGTGCCGATGGCCATCGTCGGGTCGCGGGCGGCGATGGCGAAGGGCAGTCCGGTGATCTACCCCGTGACGATCCTGATCCGGCTCGGCGAACCGGTACCGACGGTGGGTCTCACCTTCGACGACCGCGACCGCTTGATGGCGCTCGTTCGAGAGCGTATCGTGGAACTGCTCGGCGGCGACGCCGGGCAGGGAGCCGCCGCATGGAACTCCTGACGACGCTCGGGCGCACGCTCGGGTTCTCGTTTGCCGCGGGCGTCAACCTCTACGCGACCGTCGCCGTGCTGGGCCTCGCGGCGCGGTACGAGTGGGTGGACCTGCCCCCGCAGTTCGCGGTCTTCGACCAGGACTGGGTCATCTGGACCGCGCTCGCGCTCTATGCCGTCGAGTTCGTCGCCGACAAGGTGCCCTGGTTCGACACGATCTGGGACGGCATTCACACGGCGGTTCGTCCCCTGGGAGGCGCGCTGATTGCCGTGGCGACGCTGGGCGACGCGTCGCCGGGCACGCAGGCGGTCATCGCGCTGCTCGGCGGCCTCACCGCCGGCAGTACGCATCTCACCAAGGCGGGCGCGAGGGCCGCCGTGAACACGAGCCCTGAGCCGGTGTCGAACTGGGTGCTCAGCCTGGGCGAGGATGCCTTCGTCGTCGGGCTCGGGCTGGTGGCGCTGAAATACCCGATCCTGGCCCTGGTCCTGACAGTCGGCCTGCTGGCCGCCATCGTCCTGTCCGCTGCGGCCATCGTGCGCGCGGTCAGGCGCCGGTGGGCGCGCCGCGCCGCCGGTTCGCAGTGGGCGTGAGCCGCCGTCGCCGATTCCC
>CAZZPH010000081.1:0-9953 GCA_964655725.1 uncultured Hyphomicrobium sp. | reverse complement strand
TTCGGTTTCGGGATCCGGCAGGGTCACCTCAGTCCTGTCATTCGGCCGCCTTGCCGGAACCAGGCCGGACTTCGCCGAAACTGGACACTACTCAAACCACACCGCGCTTCTGTAAATCAGTGAGAAGGGTGAGATTCCAAGATCAATCTTTCGCCGCTATCGAGGTTGAAGACTGTTTGGATTCAGAAACACAAACCCTGCAAAACGGCACCTCGCTGGGATCGCCTGATCAAGTGGTCTGAAGGGCTCAGTTCCTGTTGTCTGAATAAAGCCGTAGGCGGTGTAACTTTCCCCCACACCGACGGATTCAGCCAAACCTTTTTCAGCCAATCTGTAGTGCCCCTTCAGGTCATCATTCTCCACCAGTGACATTGTTGGCGGAAGGACGACCAAATAGTCATTCGTCAAATCGACTAAGCAGTTTTTCTTGATGCCTAGGCCACCTCTATCCTCGATTCTGACGGCCTGAAGCGGCTCGTCAGCAGCTACCGCTGACAGCCAAACGATAGGAAGGGAAATTCGCCGGTCGCCTACGCTGCCCTGGAACTACCGGAACTGGAACCCGAGAGTTCGATCCCCCAAGGCCTGTAGTGCCGCTCGAAGGGCCCCTTCGAGCGGCAGGCTGAGGAACTAGTTGCGCACCCGCAGCGTCACGCCGTAGGTCGACGGTTCCTGGTAGAACGCGCCGCGTGCGCCGACATTCAGGGGGATGTTGAAGGTCACCGACTTGGTGCGCTCATCGGTGATGTTCTTGCCCCAGATTTCGACGGTGTATCGGCCAGACGTTGAGGTGAGGCCCGCGCGCAGGTCCACCTTCGTGTTAGCTGGCTGGATATCGGCGAAGGCCAGTACGCCTGTCAAAGGATCATCCGGCTGGGTCGAAGTGCGCCTGTCGTCCTCGTAGCGGGCAGACGCACTAAAGAAGCCTGTCGTGCCGTCGGGATTGACCTGCGTTTCGTAGTTCAGGCCCAGAATCCCTACCCACTCCGGTGCGTTGGTCAACGAAGCGCCGCAGAGGTTGGAGGCATTGATGTTGGTCGCGATGCCGTTGTCGCAATCGTCCGGGTACTTTGCATCCGTCCAGGTCACCGCCGGGCTGATGGTGAGGCCGTCGAACAACAGGAATTGGCTTTCGATTTCAACACCGGTGCTCTCTGCCTTGGCAACGTTGTAGGTCTGGAACCGAATACCAGTGAACTCGAGGACCTGGAAATTTTCCATTTCCTGTTTGAATGCCGCAATGTTCACGCGGCCGCGCCCCCCCCAGAAATCCGCCTTGACGCCGATCTCGTAGGCATCGACCTTTTCGGAATCGAAAGAAGGATCAGCGAAAACCGGCGCCGCGCCTCCGAGAACCGCTGCCGTGTTCACGACCACAGCTGCCGTAGGGTCAAGGTTGAACCCGCCGGACTTGAAGCCATGCGTAATGCTCGCATAGCCGCTGATGTCGGGCGTGAACTTGTAGCTCAGGTTGCCAGTGTATACGAGCTCACTATCGGAGAACGACTCATCGAATTCGCGCGGCGACGGGAAGATGCCCGAGAGCGGCGTGTTGGCCTCGGTCGCGAAGGGGAAACAGGTGAGGCCGAAGGCGCCATTGACGAGCGGTGCCGGGATCAGGCCGCCGGCTGCGCGCGTCTGCACCGCGGAACAGGCATTCGAGCTGGCATAGCGCTGGTCGAAACGGCCATCCTTGCTTTCATCGACATAGCGCAGGCCGATCGTTGCACTCAGCTTGTCGGTGAGGTGGAACACGTTGTGTGTGAAGATCGAATAGGATTCGCCAGTCTGGGTGAAATCATTGATCGCGAAAGAGCCCGTTGCCGAAACTCCACCCGCAAGGGCGCGAAGCGGGTTGAGGCCCAGGGCGGTGCCAACCGCCAAAGGCGACAGAAGCCGTGCGCCGGCATAGGCCTGATAATCAGCGCCGAGCACCATCGACTGCGGATTGAAGATTTCCTCGTCGGAGTAATAGAAACCAACCAGCCAGTCGAGCCGGTCAGCGAAGGCGTTCCCCTGCAGACGCAGCTCGTGCGACTGCAAGGTCAAGTCTTGGTAGTTCGGCAGACCGTTGAGGTCCGGACCGACCGAAAAGACCCGGAGGTTCACGAAGTCACTGTCTTGCGTAGAGGAACTTTCGTAGGTGCGGTAAGCGCCGATATACGTCAGGTTGGCGGCGCCAAGATCCCAGTTGAGTTCGCCTGAAATGCCGAACTGCTCGTAGGGGTTGGTGAACTGGTCGCCGTTGGTATCGTAACCGTCGATCGCCGCCTGACCGCGCGCTGGCGCGCCGCCGTTGGTTCCAAGGCCGGCGAGGTTGTATAGCGGGATCAGCGCCGAGTTGTTGATAGCCACCGCATCGCAGCACTCATCCTCACCTTTGGCGTAATCCGCAATCAGACGGAAGCTGACATTCTCGGACGGCTCAAATAGCATCTGACCGCGGACCATGTAGCGATCGCGGGTGTGGCTTTCGGCGCCGGTCGTGCTCTGAAAAAAGGCATCCTGCTTGCGGATCGCGCCGGACAGACGTACCGCCAGCACGTCGTCGATCAGCGGGACGCTCAGACCAGCCTGGACGTTCTTGATGCCGTAGTTCCCAACGGTCGCGTTCGCAAAGGCATCGAACTCGCCAAGATTCGGCGCTTTCGTCTTGATATTCAGCGCGCCCGCCGAGGTGTTGCGGCCAAACAGTGTGCCTTGCGGACCGCGCAGCACTTCGATCTGCTGCAGGTCAACCAAGTCAGCCAGCGCAACGCCGGGCCGTGACAGGTATACACCGTCGAGGAAGACGCCGACGGCACTCTCGAGACCAGCATTGTTGCCCGTCGTGCCGACGCCGCGGATACGCAAGGTCGAGCCGCCTGATTCGCTCTGCGAATTGCTCATGTTGAAGCTGGCCGAAAGGGCCGGGAGGTTGGTGATGTCTGCCACGCCTGCCTTCTCCAGCGCTTCGGCGTCCAGCGCGGTGACCGCGATCGGCACATCCTGGATGCTCTCGGTGCGCTGCGTGGCGGTCACCGTGACAGTCGATAGGCGGCGCGCCTCATCTGGCGCGTCGGCCTCCTGGGCACTGGCTGGCAAGGTGCCAACCAGGACGCTGACGGACACGCCAGCGAGTGCGGCAAGTTTGAATGTATTGAATTTCATAAGGTTTCTCCCCTTGGGCTGACTTTTGAGTCCAATTTTTCTATTTCGGCAAAGCACAACAACATGCGATCCGGCTTGCCTCGCCGTTGTCGTCTTACCAGTGTCACGTTCCACAGATACTATTCCAGTGCAACGTTCCAGGACCGTTGCTGTGAAAAGCTTCGGCCCCGTGGCCAGCCAGACACATCGCCGCCTCCTCCTTTGGGCCGATTGCAACTGAGATTTTTCTTCTGGTTGTATCGAGCTTTACGGCATGGGGGTCAAGCATGGAACCGCGGCTTCAAAGGCGGAAGGTGACATATAGCGCGCCTTCGGTGCGTAGGCGCCCATGTCCTCCAGTATTGTGGCTGGGCTGCGGATGGACTGAATGGCGTGTTGAAAATCGCCGGTGCCCAACATGTGACGCAGCTGAAGCACAGTCACGTCAGGATCACCGGCCCCGTCACCATCATCGGCCATTGGCAGCCAGGCAACACCGCACGGCGCGGTCGCATTGCGGGGGCGATCTGCCTTGCGGCTGACGACGAGAGTGTAGAAACCATCGGGCCCCACCGGAATCAATTCAAAACGATGATGGCTGCAAAAGTGCGTCGGATCAGAGATTCCGGCATTAGGCTTTTCCTCCTCTCAGCACGTTAGCTTCGACGATAACACATGGCTGGCCGTTTGGTGACCGGCTGTTTAGGGCCAGGTTGGCTCCGATCTAGGGATTGGCATCTGGCAGGGTCGCCTCAGTCCTGTCATTGGCAAGCCCTACCGACACCAGGCCGGAACTGATAATCACAACGCCTGCCAGGAAACTGCGCAAAACCCCTAAAGCGCCTGTATTGCCCGCTCTAAAGCCCAGTAGGTGCCAGCAATCCCGACGGCATACGCACTCACGTATCGCAATATCGAAAGCTGGTTAGACTTCACCCGGTTCACGAGCCCGCCCATCAAAAGCAGTGCGCCTATCACGACGACTTGTCCGATTTCCACACCAAGATTGAACAGCAGCAGCGCTACGACCTCAGTGCCTTTTGGAAGTCCGATTTCGGCGAGAGCACCCGCAAAGCCAAAACCGTGAACGAGGCCGAATCCGAACGCTATCGCCGACGGAAAGCGAGCGCTCAGCCCTTCATCTCCGCGCATCCTTCGGATGGCCTCAAGACCGATCAACGCTATCGACAGGGCAATCACGATCTCGACCGGCGTCCCGGGCAGATGGACGCCCGCGAGCGCCGCCAGCGACAGCGTTACCGAGTGCGCAAGCGTAAACGCGGTTGCCGTCGCAATCAGTTGGCGCCGGTGCACGAGCAGGACAAGTCCTGCAACGAACAACAGGTGGTCCCATCCGAAAAGAATATGTTCGACACCAATCTGTAGATAGGCAAGCACACCTGGATTACTTTCGCCGGCAATCGCGACCGACGCCGATCCGGGACGCAGCACTGCCGTGAATATCTTTCCGTCCGTGGTCTGGAGACGGAGGAAGACGTCGGTCATCGTGCGTTCCAGGCCTGCGATCTCGATCCGCCTGTTCTCAAGGGAGCACGACACCGTGAAACGGCGCACCAGAGCGCCGCCGACATTTTCGGCTGCCTCTGCGCTGCGTACGCACTCCTCGGGGAAAACCGGCTCGAGTCTGAGGATCCGATCGCCCAAAACCGGCTGCTTCCAGATTACGGCGTAAACCTGATCACTCGTTTGTGCGATGTCGAGATAGGCCGGCCTCACCTCATGTGCCCTTGCTGCCCCGGCCGCCAGGCAGCCCGCTAAAAGCAGAAAGCCGATCCGCAAGTAGGCGATCACGGCGCGACGCCTTCGATCTCGACCTTGTAGCGGGCGACAATTTCCGACACCGCTTTGGCGTTTGCGCGAAGACGCGCCTCGGCGCGCCACCGTTTAAGCACCTCGTGGCGCACCGCTTCGAAATCCGGAGACTCTGCCGGAGAGATTTTTGTCACGCGGACAAGATGTGTCCCGAGCGCCGAGCTCAACGGTCCATGCCAGGCGCCGTCGGGCGGTAATGTGGCCAACGCCTGAGCAAACTCAGCCCCGAAAAGTCGAACGACTTCCCGGATCGGGAGTTCGCCGTACTGGCGTTGCAGCATGAAGGCATCGCCCTGCCCAAGCCAGTCGATCGATGGCCTAGCTTCAAGCGCAGCCAGCGCCTGCGCGGCGCGCGGGTCAGATGCCTGGCGAAAGTAGACATGGTCAAAGCTGAACTTCGCGGGCATGTCAAAACGCCCTTTATTTTCGTCGAACCATCGCTCGAGTTCGGCCGGGCCGGGGTCGGCCGGGTTCGCCAGATCATCCACCATGAAACGCATCTTCTGGGCCAGGCGTCGCTCGACGACGACGTCGCCGTTTTCAAGGCCGAGGCGGCGGGCTTCGCGCGCCAGGGCCAGGGTTTCAACCTGGTCAATGACCAGTGCCCGCAGGTCGTCCGGGCCCGGCGGCGCGCCGGTTTCCGCGGCATACAGCGCGGCGAGCCGTTCCATATCAGCCCGGCTCAGCCGGATCTTGTCCTCATGGGCATCGGACGGAAATAGGAACGGGGCGGCGCCGAATACCAGCAACGCTGCGGCGACGAAGTGAACGAGCGGGTCACGAAGGAGTTTCTGGAACACGGAAATCAGTTCGCCGGCATGTACCAGATGGGCGAAGTATAGGCGCGCTCCTGGATTGTGGCTGCGACATCCAGCCTCGGCGGCGTGCCGTTGCGTATCGCTTCCCAGGTCGACCATCGGCATGTCGGGTTTTCCAGTACACGGACATAATAGGCCGCATGCTCCGATGCCCTGAACGCCGGGTCGCGCCAGAGCGCTCGCAGGTCAGCCGCGCCGTCTCCGGTCGGCGTGCACGTCGCCAGATCAACGCCCGCGCCATTGTCCGCGCAGCGATGGGTCGCCGCATCAGGCGCGCCCGACGCACAGGCGACATCATAAACCGTCTCTGTCTGGCTCGTAACCTTCACGATCTGGACCCGCTGCAGCGGCGCGGCGCCAGGGTCGCGTTGCGCCCAGACCAGGAATTCGGGTGAAGCTTTGGACTGCCCCATCAGGTCGCTGCCCATGGACACGCCGGCCTTGTAGGCACGCGCGACAAGGTCGGGCGCTTTCAGGATATCCTTGCCGAACGCGTCAGCTGCGAAGAACCGGACCTTGATTCTGGGGCCGGTGGTGGCGAAGGTTTCTTTGCGCCGGAAGGCATCGAAGATTGAATCCCGCGTATTCTCTTCCGCCCAGACACCGGTCAGGCCAGACGCGCTCCAGCGGGAAAACCATTCCCGGGCACTGCTCACCTGAAGGGTATCCGGCTGGTCCGACCAGTCGCGGGCGCCGTTGGCTGGAATAGACCCGCGCGTGACAGGCGTCCCGTCGACAATCCCGATCTTCGACCAATAGTCGCTTTCGGCAAATGATCCGCCCGCGACGTGGGAGTCCGATGCTCCCACAAGGCCGAAGTGGAAGGGATTGAAGCCCCTTTCCTCAGCCAGTTCCAGGCCGCGCTGATAGGCCTGCCGTACATAGCTGCCATCTGTCTTGGAGACCGTGTAGACGCCGAGCAGCCGGTCATAGATCTCGAAATTTGCCCATTCATCGTTCGGGGAAAGATCCGGATGGGTTTCGGATGTTCCTTTGACCTGCGTCACTTCCACGAGCGGTTCGTTGCGCATGCGCTGGGCCGCATAATCTGCAGACAGCGGTGCGCCGTCGAACGTCTCGAGACGGAACATCTGTCCGTCCGATACGTTCGAGTTGTGCGGGATCGCGATCGATTCGATGCCCGCCTTGCGCAGGCCGTCCATCCAGTCCCACAGATCTTCCGGGTTCGTCGAATCTAGGGTCGAGAAGACCCGCACCGGCGCCTCGCCCCGGAAAAAGACGTTGCGATGCAGGTTTGCCCCGCCAAAGGTTCCGTCATCGGCAAGCGTTCCGACAGATGTGAACTCAAAGGCGGCAAAGGTCGTGAACTTCCCCGGTTCGTTATGCTGGTTGGCGGCTTCGACCGTGTCCGCCCAGACCGAGTTGATCAATGACTCGTCGTATATGTCTTCGATGCGTTCGCCTGTGCGAACGGACGTGCCCACGCCCTGGAACGCCGCCTGGATTTTCTCGGGGTCGCTTGAAAACATGTCCTTGGCGCGCGCCACCTCGGACAAGGGGTGACCAGGCGTATTCATCGCGGGCAGGACACCGAGGTATTCGGCGTGGTCGGTCACGGTGTAGAAATCGAGCGGGCCGCCCGCGATCGTCATGTCGAACTCGGCCGGATGCCGGAGGGTTTCGCCCTTGGCAAACCTGTAGGCGTCGTCGGGTGTCCGGCGCACATTGAAGATGTAGGCGTCAAAGCTGTTTCGGGTATGGATGTGCATATCGCCGAAATAGGCGTTTCGGTCGCGGTTGTAGCCGGGCGTTTGAGCCGGCGCGACGGGATTGTCCGCGCTGGCCGGCGGGTTCAATCCAGCCTCGTCGATCTGCGGCGCGGCGCACCCCGTCAACCCAAGTGCAATCGCCAGAGCGAGTATTCTTCGCATTTTGTATCCTCCCAGGAACCGGATTTTTGTCTCTTTGCGCCGACTGTAAGGCCGGACAGCCCGGCCCGGCAACGAAAAGCTTTGCTCCTTGAGCGATTGGGCTAGAGTGGGCAAAACAAGGCGTACCTAGGGAGCGAAAAAGTCATGAAAATCAGAGCAGCTTCATTGTCTCTGGCGGCGTTGCTCGCCGCTTGCGCTGCGCCGGATGATGCGCGGACCGATATTGCACAGGACGCCGTCGCAAACGCCGCCTCACCAGATGTTGCCTTTAGTGCAACCCGCAATGCCTATTTCGGCGACCTTCACGTCCACACGGCGAACTCCTTCGACGCCTATGTCTTCGGCGTCCGCAGCACACCGGACGACGCCTATCGCTTCGCCAGGGGCGAGAAGATCCGTGCGGATGCCGGCTATGACATCCAGCTCCAGGGGCCGCCGCTGGATTTTCTCGCCGTGACGGATCACGGGGAATACCTCGGGATTGTTCCGGCGATGAACACCGAAGGCAATCCGCTGTCCCAGACCGAGACGGCAAAGATTGCCTTTGGCGAGAACGCGCAGGACGCCGCAAAAGTCTTCCAGCAGATCGGCATTTCGTTCGTACTCGGAGAGCCGATCGAGGAAATCAATGACCAGGAAGAGATGAATTCGGTCTGGGCCAAGACAGTGGACGCGGCCGAGCGTTTCAACGATCCGGGAAAGTTCACCACTTTTGCCGGGTATGAGTTCACCGCGATGAAGGTGATCAGCGCCGATGCCGGCGCCGCCGGGAACCTGCACCGCAATGTTATCTTCAAGGGATCGGCGCCCGCCCAGATCTTCTCGACACTGCAATCCACCAATCCTGAAGACCTCTGGGCCTGGATGCAGCAGCAGCGCGATGCAGGCCACGATGCCCTGGCGATCCCGCACAATTCCAATGCTTCCAATGGCGGCATGTTCGCGCTTGAAACCTATGCCGGCCAACCGGTCGACGAGACCTGGGCGCGAACACGGCTGGCCAACGAACCGCTCGTCGAAATCACCCAGATCAAGGGCACGTCCGAGACGCATCCGGACTACTCTCCAAATGACGAATGGGCCAACTTTGAGCTCTATGACCAGTTTATCGGCAGCGAGATGCAGGCGACGGTCAATGAAGGGGACTATGTCCGCCGTGCGCTTTCCAGGGGGATCTCCCTGGAAGCCGAAATTGGCTTCAATCCCTATGCGGTCGGGTTCATCGGCTCGAGCGATACACATATCGCCGCCGGAAATTTTTCAGAGGAAATCTATTGGGGCAAGTTTCCTCAGGACGGCGCAGGCCCCGTCGCACGACAGTCCGTACTCCCGGAGAACTATACAAGCTGGGCCGATGTGCCGGTCGCAGACTCGCGCCGCCTCCTGTCTGCGCCCAAGTACAGCGCGAGCGGCCTGGCCGGCGTCTGGGCAGAGTCGAACACACGCGATTCCCTGTTTGACGCCATGCGCCGCCGGGAAACCTTCGGCACCAGTGGGCCGAGGATAAGTGTCCGCCTGTTTGCGGGCGATTATGGTGCGGATCTGCTGAATGCGCCGGACCTTCTCGAGCAGGCCTATGCCCGCGGCGTCCCTATCGGAGGCAACCTGACGCCCGGTCCGGGCGATGCGGCGCCCGCCTTCATTGCCTGGGCCATGCGCGATCCGCTGTCCGCGCCGCTTCAGAGACTCCAGATCGTGAAAGTCTGGGAAGAGGCCGGGGCTGCCCGCGAAGCGATCTATGACGTCGCCTGCTCCGGCGGCGCCGAACCTGATGGCCGCACACACCGCTGTCCCGACAATGGTTCCGGTGTCGATGTCACGACGTGCACGACCAAACCGGGCAGCGGCGCCAATGACCTCAAGGCGCATTGGCGCGACCCGGATTGGGTGAAGGGTAAGCAGGTGGCCTACTACGTTCGCGTTCTCGAAAACCCGACCTGCCGATGGAGCACATGGGATGCCGTGCGGGCAGGCACGCCGCCAAATCCGGCACTTCCGGAAACCTTGCAGGAGCGGGCTTGGACATCGCCGATCTGGGTCAACCAATGAGTCATTTCTCAAAATTATGGGCGGGCAAACTGAGATTCGATCTCGCGGTATCGATGCCGGAATCTGCCGTCTGAATTGTAAGTGGAAAAGGACAGGAGTGGGCCAACGACGGTCGTCGAGGGGCATCCGACTCGTGCCATTCGCAGTCTCCGTAACGGCCGTTCACCGGGTCGGGCCGGGCGCACATCGGTGGGCACCAAACCTAGTCAACCAACCCGTCAGCCAATACTGC
>CAZZPH010000080.1:4086-10005 GCA_964655725.1 uncultured Hyphomicrobium sp. | reverse complement strand
GCGGTGCGTCAGGAACCTGTTGTGCTCCATGAGGGACTGGATATCGCGCTGGATGCTCTTGATGCGCTTGACGATCTGCGGTTCGCTGGTCTGATCGCGCAGGGCGTCGCGGAAAAAATGCAGCGTCCGATCCAGCGATGTTACGCTTTCCAGAACGCGCGAGACAATATCGCCTTCCTTGCCGACCTGACGTAGCAGCACGTCGAAGCGTCGCGAGGTGTCGCGGCGATCCATCCTGACGTTGAACACCGAGTGCGCGAGACGGTCCACGACGTCCTGGATGCGTTCGAGCAGATCGGCGGTGCGTTGAACAAGGATCTCCATAATCCCCGTCATGACGGCGGCCCCCGATCCTACGGCCACCACGCCCCTTTCGGCGCGCTGCACGAACATCGGGAATGAACGTGGTTCGACGTAGCGGACCGTTATCAGTGTCGTGCCCTTCAGGATAAAGGTCACAGTTGCTGTGGAGGGCGCTGGGTCTTCGATGTTGTAGACGATCGAGGCTGTCATGAATGTTGCCCCGTCCTCTTCGTAGAAGCGGCTTGAGGCTTCGATTTCGCGCAGTTCTGCGCGTGTTGGAACATCGATGCCGAGGCAGCTCTCGACGAGCTTTTCTTCCTCTTCGGAGGGGTTCATGAGATCGATCCAGACCAGCTGGTGGTCTGGTGTCAGCATGCCTTCGTGCCGCGTCAGCCGTCCGTTCGTGGCTTCATAGAGTTGCAGCATGGCCATCCCCCTGGTCCGCTCTTTGGCGATGGCCCAACCGGCCATGCCATGTCAAGTTGACATGAGCGTGCAATATTCAGCCGCCGGTGATATACAAAGTGCAACCGCATGCCGTCGTGCCCCGTATATACTCCCATGCAGAGATCAGGCGGAGCAATCTCATGAGATACCATGTTGCGGCGTTGTCGTTGATCATTGGCCTTGCCTCGGGCTTGCCGGCAGCGGCTGCCATCAAATGCAAGAACGGCTTCCAATTGGTCCAGGGTAGCTATCTGGCCACACCGTATTGCCAGGAAAAACAACTGGCGGACGTCGCCCGATCCTACGGATTTAAGATTTCGTTCGCAGAGATTCGCAACAACCCGAATTCCAAGCGCCGCCTTTGCGCTCTGATCGGGCGCGACATCCGCGTGCAGCAAACATGCATTGATGCCGGGATCACGGGACGGCGTGGATTCTAGGACCGTCGTCGACGGCGGTTGGGTTACGCATGAAGCCCCATGAGGGCTAGGATCTCGTCGACGGCGCGCGTGGGAAACAGACGGCCCTCGCGCACGTCCGTTTCGATGCCGGGCAGTCGCGCGGCCACGCCCGGATTGGATTTGACGGCCTGCAACAGCCGGTCGCTCAACATGTCGCGCATCCATTCGACGGCTTGGCGCATGCGCCGCTCCGCAAACTCACCGCTCTCTTGGGTCATGCGGCGGTGCTCGCAGATCTTTTCCCACAGCTCATCGAGCCCGGCATTGGTGCGCCCGGAAATGGTCAAAACCGGCGGCAGCCAGGCCGCTGATTTCGGCGTGAAGATCGCTATCGCATTCTGGTATTCGTTGGCGGCGCGCTTGGCGCGGGTGATGTTGTCGCCGTCGGCCTTGTTGATGGCAATCATGTCGGCCAACTCGATGATGCCCTTCTTGATGCCCTGCAGGTCGTCACCCCCGCCGGCCAAAAGCAAAACAAGGAAGAAATCGACCATATCGGCCACCGCGACTTCGGACTGGCCGACGCCCACCGTCTCCACGATGACCACGTCGAAGCCGGCCGCCTCCAGGAGCACCATCGTTTCGCGCGTTTTGCGCGTGACCCCGCCCAGCGTTCCCGACGTTGGCGACGGCCGGATGAAGGCGTCGCGCTTGACGGCCAGTTGACTCATTCGCGTCTTGTCGCCGAGAATGGACCCGCCGGTGCGCTTCGAGGTGGGATCGACGGCAAGGACCGCGACCTTGTGCCCGGCTTCAACCAGATTGGTGCCGAGTTGATCGATGGTCGTCGATTTACCCACACCTGGAACGCCCGTGATTCCAAGTCGCATCGCCCGGCCTGCGTGCGGCAAGAGCAATTGCAGAAGTTCCTGCGCGGAAGCAGCATGGTCGGGCTTTGAGCTTTCAACAAGCGTGATGGCGCGGGCCAGCGCTGTGCGATCGCCTGCGATTATGGCGTCCTTGTACTCGATTGGAGTGGAAATTGGGGCTCTCAAGGTGCGTATCCGGTGGGGGGCCGTGCGTCGGCGTGGTTGTGATGGGGGATGGCGGACCATGTGCAGGATCGGCTGGGTTCGCAAGATGTAAAACAATCGGTTGGTCAGGCAGAGGTGGATGAGGTGGGCAGATTGCCCCGGCCCGCCTTGGTCATGTCGTTTTCCTCGCCGAGGGAGTGAGTTGTCGCCGACCGGCGGGTTCGTTAAGAATGCCGCGGCGTCGCTTCGGAGGGCAGGTGTGGCCGAGATTCCAGAGGATCTGAGGACGTTCCTGCTCGGCGCGTCGCTGGCGCTGCTGTTTGCTTATGCCTGGGTGTCGTTGAAGCCCGCGCCCCTGATGGCGCGCATTCTGGCCCGTCTCTGTCTGGTGGCACTTGCCGTCTTTCCGATGGTGCTGATGGTCCTCCTGCACCAGGAGCGTGTGGCGACGTCGACGGGCGCTGGCGCTCCACCGGTCGTTGCCGAGGCCCCGCGCGACCCAGCTCCAGTGCCCGCGCCGCCTTCTTTGCCGCGTTCCACGGAGCCGGGAGGTGAATCGCGCGGACTTGGCGGAGCTGCAACCGGCAGTGGGGGTTCGTCGCCACCGGGTTCCCCTCCCATTGTTAGCGCTCCGGAACCGCCCAAAGCCGCTGCGCCTGTGCCGGCCGATGACGAACTCGCGCTTCGTGAACCCGAACCCGCGCCCGAGGCATTGCCCCCGGCCGATGATGAGACGGACATTTCGGAACCGCCACCCGTTGGCGCCGCCGCGGACGATAGCAAGGCCTACGACGTCGTGCCGGTCTTCTTTGGAACGGATCGCAGTGAAGTGCCCGCAACACCACGGGTGGGATACGGTCCCGTGCGCGGCCGCAAGCTGATACTCGGCCAGGCGCTTGTGACAGTGCCGAAATCCCACGAGGTTCCGAAGATCGAGCGGCCGTGGGCCATTCGCATTCCCTACCTCGACATCACCCTTTTCGAGCAGGCCGAGGATCCCGCCCGGCACTTTACGATGAAGGAGCTGAAATCACTCACACGCGAGGAATTCCTGCAACTCGTGCGCGAGCGCCTGTCGAAATCGTCCGCCTTCAAGGATCACGCACTCGTTTTCATTCACGGCTTTAATACGACTTTCGATAACGGCGTCTATCGCACGGCACAGATCGCCTACGATCTCAAATTCGATGGTGCGCCGTTTCTCTATAGTTGGCCATCGGGTGGCGGGGTGGCGAGCTACACTTATGATCGCGAGAGTGCCGGACAATCGGTTCCTTTCATGCGCGAGTTCCTGGAACTTGTCGTTGAGCAGACGGGCGCCAGATCCGTCAGTGTGATTGCGCACAGTATGGGCAACCAGCCGGCCCTTCAGGTGTTGAAAGACATTCGGGCCTCCTCACCCGCCGGCGTAGTCATCAACCAGATCATTCTCGCCGCACCCGATGTCGATCGCGACAATTTCGAGAACATCGCGCGCGAGATCTCGGGGCTGGCGAACGGCATCACACTCTACGCCGCAGCGAATGACAGGGCGCTCGGCATCTCGCGGCGCTTTCACGGTGGGGTGCCGCGAGCGGGCGACGTCCCAAGCGGCGGTCCGCTTGTCGTCCCCGGTGTCGACACGATTGACGTGACTGCGGTATCGACCGACAGCCTTGGTCTCAACCACTCAGGCTACGCGGAAAACAATGCGCTCCTGGAGGATCTCCAGCGGTTGATTCAGACGGGGGAACGCCCTCCGGAACGGCGCATTCCCAATCTTGAGCGGATCGGGTCCGATGAGGGCACCTATTGGAGGTTCCCGCCTCCGCGGTGATCTTGTCCCCATTTCTGCTGTGGCGATTGGACCACCGGCAGGCGCCCGGCTTCACTCGTAAACGGAACGTTAACACCCGTCCCATACCGTAACGCTCCGAATAGGGCGGATGGCCGGCTGGCGGCCCGTCTACGCAAGGGAGCATCTCGCATGGCGTGGTATGCGCATCTCATCTTGTTTACGCTCGGCTTCGTGCTGGCGACCGGCCTGACCGCCGCGCGTGCGGCCGAAGCCTATCTATGTGAAGGCGGCCGCATTGTTTATGTGGCGATTGATCAGCTCGAGGTCATGAAGCGCAGCGATCCATGCATCGCCTCCTATTATGGCGTGACGCTGAATAGCCCAACCGATACCGCCCACTCAGTCGCCGTGGCGGACATCGAGACGGCCGCACCCGCCCCTCTTCCCGCTTCGCAGGGCATCAGGACACCCCGCGATATGAGAGCAGCGGATAAGGCAGGCAACAGGACCGCGATCTCCAAGCGCCAACCCGCTGAGCGCAAGCCACTCCGCGCCGCAGAAGGAACGGACTACCGCAATGTTCATGTGATCAACGCGGCCTCGCCCGATGTGTCTCTGTTTCGTCACGAGCGCTGAGCCGGCCAAGCGTCACAAGGCCCGCCCCAATTCGACTGGCGGTTAAAGAGTTCGTTAAGGCGCATCTGCAAGACTCACGTCGCATTCGACCTCAAACCGGCAAATTCAGGTAACTCCCATGCTTCATCCTGCACTCGGGCGGCTTCTGCTCTGCGCCGCGCTCGCTTTGGGCACGACGATCGCTTCGGCCGTTTCTGACGTCGCGCCAGCCTGGGCGCAGTCCGATGAAGCCGAAAACGAAGATGAGGCGCCCGGCTCTGACGACGGTGGCGAGGAGAGTGAGGACGACGGCTCCGGCGAGGGGGCTTCGGACGGCGCGGAAACCGATGACGGTGAGAGCGCGTCGGATAATGAGGGCCCCACCGGCGAGATGCCACAGAGCGAGGAGGATCGCTCAAGCATTGATGCACCTGATACGTCACCGCCGGGCACGCAGAATGCCGGCAGCCAGACGCGCGAGCCCGAAACGGAACCCCAGGCGACGGCGACCCCCAATGATGGCAGCATCGGCAAAGACCGCTATGGCGTGATGCTCGATACCCGCAATGCCGACTACTATGATCGCCGAGCGGCCGAGCTTCTCAAGAGCGACCGGAAAGGTGCGCAGATCAGCGAGCACCCGCTCGAGTCCGCGTATCCCGGTCATTACGTTGTGATCTGCGAGGCGGGCTGCCCTGACGGATCAAGCTCTCAGATTGTGAGCATGACCCCGCGCATCGAGGTTGCACCGCAGACCACGGACCCACGGCAGGATATCCCGGGTCTCATCAGCTGTGTTGGCGGTTGCCCGTCGGGTGGACCCGGTCAGTTCGTCTCAATGCCAGGCCCAGCCGCAGGCGGATCACAGATGGCTGCCAGCGTCGGTGAGTGGATGACCACGGTGGCCAGACTTCCGTCCGGATCAGCTGCCTCGGCCGCCTCATCGGAGCGGGTCCCCGGTTCCGGCGATTGGATGGAAAAAATCAACGCGGACCGTGCCGCTGCCGCCGCCAAGGTCGCAGCAGCGCCCGCCGATGTGGCACCCGCCAAACCGGTTCCAGCACCGTCATCGAGTGCGGTATCGGAGGACCAGAGCCAGAAGGCTAAGGCCCCCGGCACGGCCCAGGACCGGCCAGCGCCTGTCGATGCCAAGTCCCAGACTGCGCAAGCTGGCTCACCTTCGGCCGCAGGTTCGGCCGCTGCAACGACGCCAAGTGCGGACGCAACGACAGCCGTCGACCCGCCCGCTGACGCTCCGTCTGCCGTAACGGACGAACCCGCACCGCAGAAGACGCTGGCCGAGAATGCTGCCAAGGCCATTCAGTCTACCGAGACTACTGAG
>CAZZPH010000080.1:0-3986 GCA_964655725.1 uncultured Hyphomicrobium sp. | reverse complement strand
CCACTGAGCCCACTGAGGCCGTCACGGCCGTCGAAGCTCCCCAGGTAGCCGACGCTCCAGCCGCGCCTGACGTGTCTACATCGGCCAAGGCGCCTGAAGCCGCACCGGCCAGGTCTGCCGAGGCCCCCGCTATGGACGAACCTGCACCGGCGCCGTCCGAAAAGGCTCCGTCGATTGGCGAATCGAAAGAGGCACCCGGTGCAAAGCCCGCTGTCCAGATGGCCGAGGCGAAACCAGCACCAGCGCGGCAGCCGGAGGAGAGCAAACCCTCGACCAGTCCGTCGTTGTCGGGCGAGGCACCGTCGCGTGAACCCGAGCCTGCCGCGGAGGCTCCCGTGAAAGTCGCGGCGGCCACGCCTGCACACGACCCGAAGATTGGCGTGTTGCAAGGCGATCGGGACAAGGTGATGTCCGTCCTGTCTGAGGACGAGGAGATGAATGCGGCTATTGCCAAGGCCCGCTCTTCGCTGGCGGATTTCTGGAAGAGCTACGAGACGCCAGGGGCCAGCGAGGGAGACTTCGCCTTGAAGGTGGCCATCCCTGACAATGGCGTCACAGAGCACTTCTGGCTGACACGCATCCAGCGCGATGGCGACAAGCTCTCGGGCGTCGTGTCCAACCAGCCTCAGAGCGTCAAGTCGGTCAAGCTCGGACAAACGTACGAGTTCACGGCTGACATGATCTCGGACTGGACGTTCAAGCGCAACGGTAAGCTGGTTGGCAACGAGACCATGCGTGTGCTGTTGCCACGTATGCCGGCCGAGCAGGCCGCAGCCTACCGCGCAATGTACGAGACACCCTGAGCGCAGCGCATTTGGAAGATCAACGGGAGCGGTGCAGGGGTTCAGTCCGCCAGCGCCGCTCTCAGCTTTTCTGCATGTGCGGCAAGAACTCCGGGGTCTTCCATCTGGCCCGAATGGCTGCGCAAGGGCACGCCGTCGCGGCGGGGTATGACATGGATATGAAGATGGAAAACCGTCTGTCCGGCCGCGCTCTCGTTGAATTGCATAATGGTCACGCCATCCGCCGCGAAGGCCGTCTTGGCTGCGCGTGCGATCCGCTGCACGGCCGGTAGTAGCCGGGCGAGGGTGGCGGGCTCCGCGTCGAGCAGGTTGCGGGATGGGGCCTTGGGGACCACCAGGGTATGGCCGTGGGCCTGCGGCATCACATCCATGAAGGCGATGATGTGCTCGTCCTCAAAGACGCGATGGCAGGGGATCTCGTCGCGCAGGATTTTTGCAAAAATGTTGCCGCTGTCATACATGGTTGGAACCTTTCTCAAAGGCATGTGTTGCCCGGTCCAGGTCGTACCTGGCGGCCAAGAACCGTGGTGAGGCCCACGGCCTCTCACCGCTGCATCGAGCCACGGCTGGAGGTAGGGGAGAGCACCCTCAGCCGTCAAGCTCAGGTGTGGATCCCGCGTCTGGTCCCCGACGATCGTCTCCCCTTCAATCCTGTTCGCCAGCCACGTCCTGCCGGTAAGGGGCGAACGCGGCGAGTGCCCGGTTGCTTGCCTCCACCGCGCGGCGCTCCTCCGTCAAGAATCTGCCGACACCTTCCGCCAGCCGCTCGTCGGCGAACCAATGGGCTGAGTAGGTTGTCACGGGAAGATAACCCCGGGCGAGCTTGTGCTCCCCTTGGGCGCCGGCCTCGACGCGATTCAGTTTGTGCTCGATGGCATGGTCGATGGCGCGGTAGTAGCACAGCTCGAAATGCAGGCACGGGACGTACTCCAGGCAGCCCCAATAGCGCCCGTAGAGGCAATCTCCGCCGATCATGTGCAGAGCTCCCGCGACTGGTGTGGTTCCATCGAGCGCCAGCACGATCATGCAGCGGTCGCCCAGGGCTGGGCCCAGCATGGTGAAGACGTCGCGGTTGAGATAGGGCTGCCCCCATTTGCGGCTCGCCGTATCGATGTAGAATCGGTACATGGCCTCCCAGTGTGCTTCAGTAATGGCGTCGCCACACACGCTGACAATTTGCAGGCCGCTTGCAGCAGCAGCAGCCCGCTCCCGGCGCATGGCTTTGCGCTTGCGTGAGGCCAGCGTGACGAGAAAGTCGTCGAATGAGGTGTAGCCCTCGTTGAACCAGTGGAATTGCTGCCCGGTGCGCAGCAGCAATCCCTGTGCCCCCGCGGCTTGCCAATCGACCTCGCTGGCGAATGTGACATGGAGCGAGGATGCTCCGATTTCGCGCACGAGTTGAGATGCGGCGGCCAGCAGGTGGTGGCAGGCCATGGTCCGATCCGCGCCCGGCGCGATCAGCAGCCGTGGGCCTGGGACGGGCGTGAAGGGAACGGCGCATTGCAACTTGGGATAATAGCGTCCGCCCGCGCGTTGGTAGGCATCGGCCCAGGCGTAGTCGAAGACATACTCTCCGCGGCTGTGGGTCTTGAGGTAGAGCGGCATGGCTGCAAACGCGCGTCCTCCGTCCGCCTCGAGTGTGATGTGGCAGGGGACCCAGCCCGTTCGGGGCCCCGTGGCACCGGCTTTTTCCAGCGTTGCCAGGAAGGCATGTGAAACGAATGGATTGAATGAACCCGGATCGGGATTGGCGCAGCGATCCCAGTCGTCCGGGGGAATTGCCGCGATTTCCGAATGGACTTTTGCCGTAACAGATCCTAGCCCGTTCATTCCTGGTACTCGATTGAGAGCGTGCTTGTCCTTATATACTACGTGCGCCCCTGGGGGCGGATGCATGGGCGGCAAAGTGGAGAGGATCGGCATGGCGTGGGGATTGACGTTCCGGAAGACGGCTCTTGCCGCCATGGCGGTGCTGGCTGCTTTCGTTTGCATTCCGGCCGAGGTGGCCGCCCGCGACAGCGAGGGGGTCAAGGTTCCGCGCCGCTCGATGTTCCGCAATCTGGTGCCTGCCGCGTCAATTGAAGGCACCGCGCAGACCCAGTACGCTCAAATGACGGCGCAGGCCTCTCAGCAGGGCAAGCTGCTTGGCGATACGCATCCCCAGGTGGTGCGATTGCGCAAGATCGCGGCCGATCTGTTGCCTCACACTCACAAGTTCAACGAACGCGCCAAGGACTGGAAGTGGGAAGTCAACCTGTTCAACAGCCCCACGATCAATGCCTTTTGCATGCCGGGGGGAAAGATCGCATTCTTTCTCGGCATCCTGGAGAAGCTTCAACTCACCGACGATGAGGTGGCCATGATTATGGGCCACGAGATGGGCCATGCGCTCTGGGAACATGCCCGCGAACGTGCCGCCAAGACGACGTTGACGGAGGTCGGGGGCCGGGTGGTGGGCAGTCTCGTTCTGGGTGAGGCTGGCGAGCTGATCGGTGCTGCGGGTGCCAGCCTTGCCGCACTCAAATATTCACGCAACGATGAGACGGAGGCCGATCTCATCGGCATGGAGCTTGCCGCGCGGGGCGGATACGATCCACGGGCCGGTATTACATTGTGGCAGAAGATGTCGAAAGCCGCCAAGGGGGCGCCGCCCCAGTGGTTGTCCACCCACCCGTCGGGCAAGACGCGCATCAAGACCATCAAGGACAACTTGAAGGATGTCATGCCGCTCTACGAACGCGCCAAAAAGCGGACATGACGCGAGGAAGCGGTGTCGATCGCAACTGCACTGGGTTCGCACCCAGCCGCCGATCGGCGATGATCCAGTTCAATGGCGTCCGGACCGAACCAGGGTGTGCGATATGGGTGCTAGTCGCTTCAGCGATAGTTTGGTGCGGACGGTGGGAGTCGAACCCACACGCTCTTTCGAACTCAGGATTTTAAGTCCTGTGTGTCTACCAGTTCCACCACGTCCGCAGCGGCGCGCCTTTATGAGCTAGCCCGCAGCCGGACGCAATCGGTCCGAAACTTGGGTTGGCGCGGCGGCGTCGCCGCCATGCCGGATTGCGGCTCGAAGCAGGAGATAGAGCACACTTGCGTTGAGAACGTGCCACAGCGCATGCGTGCCTCTGGCGCGGCCCAGGATCTCCGTCAGGGCGCACACTTCGAAGTCGATCGTCCTCA
>CAZZPH010000079.1:0-10016 GCA_964655725.1 uncultured Hyphomicrobium sp. | reverse complement strand
GTCAGGGTGCGCGCACGGGTGCGGATGCAATGCCGTCTGAGAGCTTCATGCCGGTCCGCAAGGCCGCTTGAACTGCTGACGGTGCCAGATTGATTGTCGGTTTGGGAGCGCGCGGCAGAGTGCTGCGCGCTCCTTTTCAATGCTGGTCTCAGGTTCAGTTGCCAATCGCGGCCGGCGATGTCCTCTCGGGCACGGTCTTTCCGACCTATGGCCCTAGGGCCTCGCGCTGTCCTGCTTCGATCGTGAGGCCGCGCGCCGTGTCTCCCTTGATCGTATAGACCATGCCATCGATCGCATCGTAGCGCGCGGTGACGGCGGGCGTTCCGATGCGCTCGAAGGCCAGTGCATCCGGCGTGCAGGCCGTGTGCGTCACCGACATGCGTGGCGAGATCTCGTGGCGTTCGCCGCCGAAAGCGTAGGCCACGCTCGATTTGGATGTGTTGGAGATCTGGAAGGCATACTCCATCGCGCGAGGGCGGGCGAAGAGTTGGACGGAGATGTATTTCGGGTCTGTGCCGGGCGCCTGCACAACGCCGACACCGATGTCCGTGACGTAGGGTGTCAGCATGTTCTCGCGGTGTGACGGCGAGTTGATCCAGCCTTCGACAGATTTCTTGGCGAGGTCGCGGCTCTCAAAGCCCCGGCTGTCCAGATGCAACGCGAGGTTCTCAGCCACAGTGCACCATGTGTAGCCTGCCGATGCGATGCGATCGCCGGCCTCGCGCCCGTCGGCGGAATGAGAGAATTGCCCGCTTTTCGCCAGGTAGGCGGCATAGGCACGGGCCGCCGCGGCGAGCCGCGGCTCGGGGCGCACCTCGGCCAGCGTATTCTTGGCGCGAAATGCGTTTGTCATCTCGACGATGGCCGTTTCGACGGCGGGAATATCGGGCAGTTGCATGGTCAGGACCGGAAATTGGATGGATTTGAGCGGGTGGGTTCCCCAGGGCTGGAATTGAAAAGCCTATGACCTGGGCAAAATTCGGCAAGGACGGGGAGTTGTGGCGGCCGGGCACTTGAGAGACGGCGGCACCTCCAGTAACCCATCCCCATGAGCAAGCAATCGATTCCTCCCGCCGGCCCCGGTCCGATCGAGCCCGTCTCCTTGAAGGATGCGCTCGAGGAACGCTACCTCGCCTACGCGCTCTCCACCATCATGCACCGGGCGCTGCCCGATGTCCGCGATGGGTTGAAGCCCGTCCACCGGCGTATCCTTTACGCCATGCGCCAGCTCGGCCTCGATCCCGCCGGCGGCTACCGCAAGTGCGCCAAGATCGTCGGCGAGACGATGGGCAATTTCCATCCGCACGGCAATCAGGCCATTTACGACGCGCTGGCCCGCCTCGCCCAGGACTTTGCGGTGCGCTACCCGCTGGTCGATGGGCAGGGCAACTTCGGCAACATCGACGGCGATAACCCCGCTGCCGACCGCTACACCGAGGCGCGCCTGACGACGGTCGCCGCCGAGCTTCTGGATGGCATCGACGAGGACACCGTCGAGTTCCGCCCCAACTACGACGGGCGCGAACAGGAACCGGCAGTGCTGCCGGCCGCATTCCCCAATCTGCTCGCCAATGGGTCGTCGGGGATCGCCGTCGGGATGGCGACCAATATCCCGCCGCATAACGCCGATGAACTGTGCGCAGCACTCCTGCATCTCATCAAGCACCCGAACGCGAGCGTGGAGAAGCTCGTCGAGTTCGTCCCCGGTCCGGATTTTCCGACGGGCGGCGTCATCGTGGAGCCGCGGGAACAGATTCTGGACGCCTACCGCACGGGACGCGGCGGGTTCCGCGTGCGCGCCAAATGGCTGAAGGAGGAGACGGCGCGCGGCGGTTATCAGATCATCGTCACCGAGATCCCCTATCAGGTTCAGAAGGCGAAGCTGATCGAGAAGATCGCCGAGCTGCTGAGTGAGAAGAAGCTGCCGCTGCTTGGCGATGTGCGCGACGAAAGCGCCGAAGAAGTGCGCTTGGTTCTGGAACCCAAGAGCCGCACGGTCGAGCCCCTCCTTCTCATGGAAAGCCTGTTCCGTCTGACGGAGCTGGAGGTACGTTTCGGCCTCAATATGAACGTGCTTTCGGCCGGCCAGATTCCGAACGTGCTGGGCCTCAAGGACGTCCTGAAACAGTGGCTGGAGCACCGCATCGAGGTGCTCGTCCGGCGCTCCGAGCATCGCCTCAGGAAGATCGAGCATCGCCTGGAAGTGCTCGACGGCTATCTGATCGCCTATCTCAATATCGACGAGGTGATCCGCATCGTGCGCTTCGAGGACGAGCCGAAAGCGAAGCTGATCCAGCGTTTCAAGTTATCGGAGGTCCAGGCAGACGCCATTTTGAACCTGCGCTTGAAGAGCCTGTCCAAGCTCGAAGAGGTGGAGATCAAGACCGAGCACGACCGGTTGTCCAAGGAGCGGCGCGATTTGAAGCAGCTTCTGGGCTCTGAGGACCTGCAATGGGAGCGCATTAGTGAGGAGGTCAAGGCGACGCGCGAGCGCTATTCCAAGAAGACCGAGCTTGGCCGCCGTAGATCGTCGTTTGCAGATGCTCCCGAGATTGACGTTGATCTCGATGAGGCGCTGACGGAGAAGGAGCCCATCACGGTCATTCTTTCGGAGAAGGGCTGGGTGCGCGCCCTGAAGGGCCATCAGGCGGATCTATCCAAGCTCGAGTTCAAGCAGGGCGATGCCCTCAGGCAGGCTGTCTACGCCCAAACCACGGATAAGCTCATCCTGTTTGCGACCAACGGAAAGTTCTTCACGCTGGAAGCAAGCCAGCTCCCTGGAGGTCGCGGCCACGGCGAACCTGTCCGGTTGATGGTCGATCTGGAGGAGAACCACGATTTTGTGGATCTGTTTGTCCATGATGCGATGCGGCGCCTGCTCGTCGCATCCAGTGGCGGGTACGGCTTCGTCGTTGCCGAGGAGGAGGTCGTCGCCTCGACCCGCAAGGGCAAACAGGTCTTGAACGTATCGGAGCCCGAGGAAGCCGCTGTTGTCGTTCCCGTTGACGGCGACTACGTCGCCACCATCGGCGAGAACCGCAAGCTGCTTATTTTCCCACTGGAGGACGTCAACGAGATGGCGCGCGGCAAGGGCACGATCCTGCAGCGCTTCAAGGACGGCGGCCTGTCCGATGTCCGGGTGTTCTCGCGCAAAGAGGGTCTCACCTGGCTCGACAGTGCGGGGCGCACGTTTACGCTGTCGTGGAGCGATCTGAAGGACTGGGTGGGCACGCGCGCCCAGGCCGGGCAGGTCGCGCCCAAGGGGTTCCCACGTTCGAACAAGTTTGGCCCCGCATTCTGAACGCCGGTGAGCTTAACTCTCCGCCGTGTATGGTGAAATACTGTCGCGCCCTTGCCACGTGCAGCCTGCCCCGCTACCAGAAGAGTCATGATCGTTGCGGAACGGGGAAGAATGGGACGAAACCTTGCGATCGCGCTTGCTGGCGCGATCGCGCTGTTGGTATTGGTCCTGCCGCAGACGCCCGCGTTGGCGATCGATGATGTCCCCGCCGGGGCGGGACAAGCCCCGCCGGCAGATCCGGACGGCCCGGATCTCCTGACCGGCGCAGAGCCAGCCGATGTGCTGCCGGCTTCTTGCACGCGCGAGGACTTCGAGACGGTCGTCGATCAGGCCGCAGCCGCGCTGCGCGATCTCAATTTGAAGAATAAGCCCGCCCTGCAGGAAAAGCTGCGCCAGTTGAAGGCTAAGCGTGGTTGGTCTGAAGATCAGTTTCTCCAGGAGGCCGCGCCTTTCGTGAAAGACGACAGGATCGACGAACTCGATCAGCGCACGCAGGGGCTGCTGCAACGGATCGCCGCAATGGGGGATGAAGGCTCGGCGGCCGCCACGCCCGATTGCAACCTGTTTGCGACGCTGCGGGCCCACATGAATATTCTCGTCGATACACAGAACGAGAAGTGGACCTACATGTTCCGCAAGATCGATGCGGAACTTGCCCCTCAACCCTCCCAATAGCGTATTCAGGGGGTATCCCTGTGCGGGAGGCTTCAGAGCATATCCCAGCACAACATCTTCCAGCCGCTATCCGTTCGGGGAGGGGTTGGCACGCGCAGGCGCGAGAATTCGCAGGCGTGCATCGGGGAGCGAGGCCCCCCGCGAAAGCAGGATGCGAGCCTCCAGAAAATGTCCGGTGAGGGCAAGCCCGTCGTTGAGGTCCGCTTCGGTGACGCTGGCTTTGCGGTCTGGGCTGAGGAATGCCGGCAGGCGCAGGAGCCGGTCGCGGTAGGGTTCTCCCGCCGAAGCCGACACCGCGCGGCCTGTTTTGGGCGAGACATAGATGAGTTGATCGTTGGCGCCGGTCGCCGCGCATTGGCTGAGATCGAGCCCGAAGCCCAACTCCTGAAGGAGTGCCAACTCCCAACGAACGTACAGCGCTGGCCAGACGCTCGGATCATCGAGAAAACTCATGACGAAGAGCGTCACTTCGTAGAGTGCGGGATGTGGATCGCGCTCGGGAAGAAGGCGGGAGAGGGTGCAGAGTGATGACAGGGCCGCCAGCGCCGGCGGATCGTTCATCGCGCTGGCCGCATAGCCATGCCGCAACTCCAGCGTCATGTGACCAAGGTGCTCAGAAAGACGCGCCTTCCAGACGGCATCCACATGGTTGCCCAACTGTAGAACGGGCCGGGACTTTCGGGAGCGCCCGCCGTGCACCAGACCCGTATGGCGGCCGTGCGAGCGCGTCATCAGTTCGACAACCGCTGCGGTCTCCCCGTGCGGGCGTACAGAAAGGATGATGCCCTCGTCCGTCCATTGCATGATCGAGGCATAGAAGCGTGGTCGCCCGGGCGCAAGGCACCGGTTCATCATTCCTTGGGGAAGTCGAGGCCCATTTCCCGGTAGCGCTCGGGGTCACTGCCCCAGTTTTCGCGTACCTTGACGAATAAGAACAGATGGACATCGCACTCCAGGATGCGCGAAATCTGCGCGCGCGACTGCGACGAGATGAGCTTGATGGTCTGCCCGCCCTTGCCCAGTACGATGGCCTTCTGGCTGTCGCGCTCGACGAAAATGGTCTGCTCGATGCGCACAGCACCGTTCTTGAAGGTCTTCCAGTCCGTGGTTTCCACGGTAATCGCATAGGGGATCTCGTCGTGCAGGCGGTCGTAGATCTGCTCGCGGGTAATTTCTGAGGCAAGCAGCCGCATCGGCGCATCTGAGATGTCTTCTTCCGGATAGTGCCACGGTCCTGGCGGCACGATCGCGGCGAGATGGGCCTTGAGATCCGCCACGCCGTCACCGTTGAGCGCGGAAATAATGAAGACCCGGTCGAAGGAGACGCGCGCTGTCAGTTTTGCAACGAGAGGAAGGAGCTGATCCTTGTCCGTCAGGCGGTCGACCTTGTTGAGGACGAGAAGCCTTACCGCTCGGGTGGCCTCGAGCTTGTCGAGAATGCGTTCGACATCCTCGTCGATGCCCTTGGCTGCATCGACGATGAGCGCGACAACATCGGCATCATGCGCTCCACCCCAGGCCGCGTCGACCATCGCCCTGTCAAGTCGGCGCTTGGGCCGGAATATGCCCGGAGTGTCGATGAAGACGAGCTGGCTCGCGTCGGCAATCGCGATGCCCTTGATTGGAAACCGTGTCGTCTGCACCTTGCGCGAAACAATCGTGACCTTCGCGCCGACCAAAGCATTGACGAGTGTCGACTTGCCGGCGTTCGGCGTTCCGATGACGGCGATGAAACCGCAACGCCGGTTGGCATTCTCACCTGGTGCCGATTGATCCGCGGTCATCTTATGCCGTCTCCCCGACGCCTTCGCGTTCCAACAGTGCTGCGGCTGCGGCCTGCTCCGCAAGGCGCTTGGATGTGCCTTCCCCGCGCGCGGGATCGAGTGACTTGATGGTGACCTCTGCCGTGAAATGAGGGGCGTGGTCGGGCCCCGAACGCTTGACGACCGAATAGGTGGGCAGGGAAAGTTTGCGGCCTTGAGCCCACTCCTGAAGTTGCGTCTTGGGATCGGTCTTGGCGCGCGGCCGCTCTGCGTTGCACGAAGGGGTCCACAACCGCATGACGGCGTTGCTTGCGGCGTCGAACCCGGCCTCTGTGTAGATTGCCCCCAGAATGGCCTCCATGGCGTCGGCAAGGATTGTGTCCTTGTCGCGCCCACCGCTTGCGGCCTCGGCATCGGACAACACCAGGAGCGGGCCGATCCCGAGTTCCCGCCCGACCCGCGCACAGGTTTCTCCGCACACCAGATTGTTGAGGCGTCGTGCGAGTTCGCCTTCCTTGATGTCGGGATATGTGCTGATGAGATGGGCTGCGATGGCAAGCCCCAGAACGCGATCACCGAGGAATTCCAGCCGCTCGTTGTCGGCTTTCGCGGTCTTACCGCCCCGCACGCTGGCATGTGTCAACGCACGCTCGATGATCGCCTCCTTTTTGAATTTGTAGCCGAGCCGCTTTTCCAGCTCCTTGTACTTGCGCGCTTTGAACACGATGACAGGTCACTTCACGAGGTTAAAAAAGCGGCTCCAGCGGATATCGAAAGGCCATCGCCACGGGCTTGTCCATTCCATGGCACCCGGCTCGTCGACAGCGGCAGAGAAGAAAATAATCTCCGCACGGCCGATCAGGTTCTCGTAGGGCACGTAGCCCACGGCCCACAAGGCGCGACTGTCGGTGGAGTTGTCGCGATTGTCGCCCATCATGAAATAATGGCCGTCGGGGACCTTGTAAGGTCCAACGGTGTCGAAGGGGCCGTTCGGTTCGGCATCCAGAACTGTGTAGCTTACGCCGTTCGGCAGCGTCTCGGTGAATGACGGCACCGTTCGAGAGGTCCCGTCGTCATCAATCGATTGGAACGACCCCAGGGGCACTTTAGGTATCGCAGCCCCGTTGATGAACAGCTTTCCCGCGCGCATCTCGATCTCGTCACCCGGAAGACCGATCACGCGCTTGATGTAGTCGGTGGAATTGTCACGCGGCAGTTTGAAGACCGCGACGTCTCCACGTTGCGGCTCACCGGAGAAGATGCGTCCTGAGAAGAGGCCTGGGCTGAATGGAAATGAGTAGCGGCTGTAGCCGTACGACAGCTTCGAGACGAAGAGGTAATCCCCTACGAGCAGCGTCTCTTTCATGGAGCCGGAGGGAATGTTGAACGGCTGATAGAAAAAGACCCGCACCACGAGTGCGATGGCCAGGGCCTGCAGGATGACGACAATGGTGTCCCACCAGGCGGGCCGGCGTGTCGTATTCGACTTGGACTGGGTGCTCATGTCGTCTCCTGGGAAGCGCCGGCCCATGGGCCCTCGGGCCGTTTAGGAAGGCGTGGGGTACACCGAAAAAAGCAGTGCGCCTGAATGCATTTATTTGCTGCCCGCTATACCGGGTTGAGAGGACATGCGCAAATGCCACCCTGACAAATCGGGTGGCGGAGGCGATCAGCCGCGCGGATCTGTTTTATCGGGAAGACACGATATGATCACGATGGCTTCTGCCAGCGGATAATCATCAGTAATCGTAAGGTCGATCTGCGCGACATAACCGGCCGGCACGAGGCATGCCAAACGCGCCGCCGCGCCGCCTGTCAATTCGAGGGTAGGACGTCCCGAGGGCAGGTTGACGACCCCCATATCCCGCCAATAAACGCCTTGCCGCAATCCCGTACCCAAGGCCTTGGCGCAGGCTTCCTTGGCCGCAAATCTCTTGGCGTACGAGGCCGCCCGTTCCGCCCGGCGATCCGATTTCAATTGCTCCGCCCGCGTATAGATGCGCGATACGAACCGATCTCCGAAGCGCTCGAGTGTCGCCTCGATGCGCCGGATGTCGATGATGTCGTTGCCGATCCCGATAATCATGCGTTTTGGATCACCGCACGACTTTGCGCGGCACGCTGCGGGCTTGGTCCATGAGGGAGCGCATATGCCGGATTGCCGAATGCATGCCGCCGAATATCGCCTCGCCGATCAGGAAATGTCCAATGTTGAGCTCGACGATCTGAGGCATTCGGGCCACAGCCGCCACAGTATTGTACGTCAGGCCGTGCCCCGCATGGACCTCCAGCCCCGCTTCGTGGGCCAATACCGCCGCCGCTCGTAATCGCTCAATTTCGCGTGCGAGCCCTTCGGCATCATCCTCCAAAGCCCTCTCGCAATAAGACCCCGTGTGGAGTTCTACGATGTCGGCGCCGATGGCCGCAGAGGCCTCAATGGCGACTGCATCGGGCTCGATAAACAGGGAGACACGAACGCCTGAGCCTTGCAAGGCGCCGACGATGGATCGCAGCGCATCGCCTCCGCGCGCAACGTCGAGGCCGCCCTCCGTCGTGCGTTCCTCTCGCCGTTCGGGAACGAGACAGCACGCGTGAGGTAGATGCCGCAGTGCGATCTTGAGCATCTCGTCCGTCGGCGCCATTTCCAGATTGAGAGGTCGGGTCAACTCCTCCTTGAGACGGGCGATATCCCGATCGGCGATGTGCCGGCGGTCCTCGCGCAGATGAGCGGTGATCCCGTCCGCGCCGGCCTCAACGGCGAGGTGAGCGGCGCGCACGGGGTCGGGGTGGCGGCCGCCACGCGCATTCCGGATCGTAGCAACGTGGTCGATATTGACGCCCAGGCGCAGCATTGCGGGAAGTTCGGAGGTGCGATTTTCGCTCATCGTCAGTCTACCTGTTCGGCATCTACCGGCGTCATGGTTCTCACAAGCGCAAGGTTTTCAGCGGTTCGCGCCCTATGATCTTTCTCATCACTCAATCGAAGACCCGTTCGACACGGGTGACGATCTCGGTCTCCTTCAGACCTGTGATGATGCGGTTGAGATGCGCGATGTCGAACACCTCTACCTCGATCCGAAGTTCGGTGAAATCAGAGGCGCGCCGGGTCATCCTGAGATTGTCGATGTTGCCCCCTGCCTTGCCGATCACCTCAGCGATGCTGGCGAGTGTCCCCGGCTCGTTGGGTGCCGTTACCGAGATGAGAGCAGGGAACCGTTCGCGTTTATCCGGGTCGATGTCCCAGGTCATGTCGATCCAGCGCTGATGCTCGAACGCTCTGAGCTTGGGCGAATGGATCTGGAAAATCCGGATGCCTGATCCCGGCTCCAGCACACCGACGATGCGGTCTCCGGGCACCGCGCCGCCTTCCTCGAATATGACGGGAACGTCGTCCTTCAGTCCGCGCAGTGCGATGCCGGCCGGTGAGCGCTGTGCGGCGGTGCTTTCGCGGGCGGTCGATGACTTGAGCTTCAAGCCTGCGATCTTCGTCAGACCCAGCCAACCTTTGAGCGGGGGCTTCTGGTCCGACTGCGCGACCGGAACCTCGACTTGCGCGGCCTCGGGCGCGACAGCGCGAAGGACGTCGCCGGGCTGGAGTTCGCCGCGCGCCACCCCGGCAAGCACTTCATCGAGTGACTTCATCGGAAATTTGGAAAGAACGCGCTTCACCTGATCGTCGGAATAGGTGACCTTTGCCGCATCGAACGCTGCCACCGTGAGCCGGCGTCCCAGTTCCACGTACTGACGTCGCATCGTCTCACGCGCCGCGCGCCGGATAGCGCTCTGCGCGCGCCCCGTGACGCACAAGTTCTCCCACGCTGCTGGTGGAATGTGCCCCTTGGAGGTCCGGATTTCGACCTCGTCGCCGTTGCGCAGGCGGGTATCGATCGGCACATGCCGGCCGTTGACGTAGGCTCCCACCGCGTGATTGCCGATGTCGGTGTGGACTGCGTAGGCGAAATCGAGGGGAGTGGCGCCGCGTGGCAAGGCGATCAGCCGGCCCTTGGGTGTGAAGCAGAACACCTGGTCCTGGAACAGCTCCAGTTTGGTGTGCTCGAGAAACTCCTCGGGGTTGGAGCCTTCCAGAAGCGCCTCGACGACCTTGCGCAGGCCTGCATAAGGTCCAAGATCGGTATCAGGCGGCATTCCCGGGCTGCCGTTTGGCGCGGCCGAGTTCGAGGCGTCCTTGTAGAGGGCATGGGCCGCGATGCCGTACTCGGCGATCTGATGCATCTCATCGGTTCTGATCTGGAGTTCGACGCGCTGGTGGCGGGGAC
>CAZZPH010000078.1:0-10039 GCA_964655725.1 uncultured Hyphomicrobium sp. | reverse complement strand
GTGTGTCCGCTTCTCTTGGAGAGCAAGAGCGTGTCGGCGGCTGCACCCCAGTCACCGGCCTTGCATTGAAGATCGAACAGCGCTTCGAGTGGCCAGCCGAGCTTCGGCGCCAACTGCGACGCGCGATCTGCAAATTGGCGCGCGGCAACCGTTTCGCCTTCCCGCGTCGCTTCCAGATAGAGCCCGCGCAACCCCAGAAGCTCGGTATCCGGAGATGCCAGCATCGCCTCATAGATACGCCGGGCTGTGGCGCGATCGCCGGTCAGCTGAGCCGCCTGGGCACGCAGCAGGTGCGTCATCGGTTCGTTGGGCAGCGATTTTCGAGCCTGGAGCGCGTAGCGCGTCGCGGTCGCCTGATCTCCAGCCCCAATGGCAATCATGCCGCTCGAAAGAGCATCAAGTCCACGCCGCTGCCGGCGCCGCGTGAGGAAGTGGCTGACGGCAGCAGGACTGGTCCAGATCTGGCGCGCGATGGACCACGCAAGCATCACCAGCGCCACGACCACGGCGAGAATGACAACCGCGCGAAAAACGCTCGTCTCAATCTCATAGCCTTCCCACGTGATGAGCAAGCTACCTGGCCGGTCAGCAAGCCATGCAAGGCCCGTCGCAGCAAGCAGGATGCCGATCAGGAACAGCAAAAGACGCAACATCGTCGCCTGACCTTCTCAAGGATTCTGATCTGTAGGGGTGACGGCCGGTCTGAGAGCAGCCTTCAAGTCCTGCTCCGTCGCGGCGATCGCTTCATCGACCGCATGACGCGCCACGATCTGTTCGCGCCATGTCTGCAGTGAAGGAGCAACCGCCGGCGGCAGCTTGTCGAGATCGGCGATAACGTCGGCCAGCCGGCCTTCCGCCAAAGCCTTCTCGATGCGAGAGGCAACTGCGTCCAACCCGTCATCGGAAGCATCATGATCGATCCTGCGCACGCGCACCACGGATTGAGCGCCAGCCAGCAGTCGATCCCACACGCCGTCGACAGCATCGATCCGCACATTGTCAACCGCGGCTCTCAAAGCCGCACGGCCGCTCGACTGCAACGCTGCGAGTGTTGGCACACCCTGCGTCTTGAAGCGGTCGAGTGCATCCAGATTGAGCGCCCCACCCGAGATCGCCCGCACCGTTTCCAGCTCTGCCGCAAATCCGGCTCCCTGGTCGACGGCACGTTTGAGGGCACCCAGTTCGAGCGACAGCAAGATCCGCTCCGCATTGGACTGCCGCTCCTGTTCCTTTTTCAGAACATCTTCCAGACTTCCCTCGATCCGCGAGATCTGTCCGGCAACGGGAGAGACGGCTGCGTCGATGTCGGAGGGCTTGACGAACGTGCGGGCCTGCTGGTCGATCGCACCTTTCAGATCGGCAAGCTCACTGGCGGCACGGCCCGTTTCCTCACGCGCAGCCTGAACAGCACGCTCCAGGCGCTCACGATCGGCTTTCAGCGTCTCCAACTGCTGGAGTGTATGGGCGATGTCGCTCTTGGTCTGATCAAGATCGCGGCCAACACGTTCGAGGCTGGTTTGCGCATTCTCGCCCGCTGATGCCATCGCCGTAAGGCGTGAATCGAGATCGGCGGGCAGTCCACGGCTCAACGAGGTGATCTCAGCCTTCGTGCTCTGCTCAATCGCTGCAATCTTGGCCGTGATGGCGGCAAGATCGGCGATCGGACTGCCGCCTTGTGAGGTTCCAGCAGCATTGGCAAGCGTGGCGAGCTGATCCTCCAGCGCCTTCAATCGCTCATCGTCGCGCGTGTCGGCAGATAACGCTGCCAGTTTCTCGGCATTCTCAGTTTGCGCACCGGCAAGCTGGCTCTGCGCCGCGCGAATGTCCGAGATTTCGACGGTCAGACGTTCCAGGGCCGCGAGCCTCTCACCCGTCGCAGCAAGATCGCCCGCAACTGAGGCCGACGGCTGGTCCTTCTGCGCGGCTTCAACGCGCGCAAGGCGCTCTTCGACGCTCGCCACCGTCTGCGAAATCTGCGCGCCCGGAGCGGGAAGCCCGGCCTGCTGCAAAAGCCAGTCACCACCGAAAAGCGCAAGCGCACCGCCGGCAACGCCGGCCACGGTATGACTGGCGATCCGGCCCAGCATCGAAGGCTTGCGCGGTGGCACGGAACTTCGCGGCGGGGGCGTTCCAGGTTTGGCTCCTGTCTCACGAGCCGGAGCGGATGCCGGAGCCGACGAAGGAGCAGACGACGATCTGCCGTGGTCCTTCGTTGTGTCATTGCCAGCCGCGGCGCTGGCACCTGTGTCCTTCGCACCGGCGCCAGGCCGTGACGCCGCCCCTTCGATGCTTGCGCCTTTTGAAGCACCGTCGCCTTTGACCTCGACGGCCTTCAGATCGAGCGTCGCATGAGGTCGCTTCGATGCGCTCGGATCGTCTGCGCGCGAAGGCTCGCCCGGCTTTTTGTCCTTGTTCTCGGTCATGTCCCGAATCGACGCTCCATTAGCACGTGATGTCTGCTCGCAGGACCCCAGGGGACGTGCATGGCACTGGCGGCTGCACCCCTGTCGGAGTGGGGCGGGCGAGAGCCCGTCGCACCTTGCAGGCACAGTCCCGGTCCGGGAGCGCACGCCGGCGAGCGCGGTATGTATCTATCTGCTTGATGATGACGACAACTGATCGACGAGAGCAAGCATTTCTTCGGAATTGGGCCGAATAGCGACCCTTATGTCCTGCGCACCCGTTTCTCGGATCGGCCGGGCGACAGCCTCCGAAAGGCACAGATGCGCCAGCCGGCGGGCCTCGGCCTCTAAACCCGCTTTGCGGACCAGATCCTGGTAAACACCGGCCGTTCGCGCGGACATGAGAATCACGGCGTCGGCACTCGCATTGCGCAGCGATCCTTCCGCGTCGCGAGGTAGCACGTCGACTGGCCGCGCGCGATAGACTTCGATCTTGCGGTAGCCAAAACCCATCTGCGCGAGCGCAGGCCCAAGATCGATGGCAAGGACATCGCCCGCCAAATGCAGCACCGCGCCCTTTTGCGGATCGAGATGCCTGCGAATAAGTTTCGGCAGATCCCCGGCAGCACCCTTCCCCTCGATGACGGGGCTCCAACCGGCGGACCTCGCCCTCGACGCCGTCGCTGTTCCCACAGCGATCAGGGGGAGCTCTTTGAGATGTGCCGGCAACGCCAGCGACTCGAGCGCAGCCAGCGCGTTTCCACTTGTCACAACGAGGGCCTGGACATCATCGAGTCCGTCTAGGCCATCGAAGGCGCCTGCAACAGGCTCGATACGCAGCAACGGCGCAAGCACAGTCTCGTGCCCACGCTCTTCGAGCCGCTTTCGCATCGCCTGGGCTTCTGACTCTGGCCTCGTGACGATGAAGCGCATGATATCAAATCCCGAGAATAGCGCGGCCACCCCGTCCGAGAAGATCGTGCGCAAGAGCAGCACCCAGGGCAGCTGCCTCACTCGGCGCCGCGTCGAGCCGTCCGCTGACATGAGCGCGGCCGTCGGGTGACAGGGTCTCGCCACACAAATTGAGGATCGCACCATCAAGACGCGCCAAGCCGGCAATCGGCGTACGGCACGATCCCTCCAGAACGCCGAGAAACGCACGCTCAGCCGCCACGCAATGCGCCGTTGCAGAATCGTCCAGCGGCGCTGCGATGCGGATCGCTTCGTCGTCGTCGAGGCGCGCTTCGATCCCGATGGCACCCTGGGCCACCGCGGGTAGCATCGTTTCAACGGGTATCGCGCATGTCACCCGATCGGCAAGGCCCAGCCGGTTGAGACCTGCACAAGCAAGGAAGGTCGCATCAGCAACGCCGTCGGCCAGTTTCTTGAGGCGGGTTTGCACGTTGCCCCTGAAACCCACGACCTCGATATCGGGACGCAAGCGGCGGATCTGAGCCTGCCGCCGCAAGGACGACGTCCCAACGACCGCACCCTCCGGCAACTCGTCGAGTGATCGGTACTTGAGGCTGATGAAGGCATCGCGCACGTCCTCGCGGGGCAGGGTCGCGACGATCCCCAATCCGCCCGGCAATGACGTCTGCATGTCCTTCATGGAATGAACAGCGATATCGATCTCGCGGGCGAACAGCGCCTCTTCCAGCTCCTTGGTGAACAGCCCCTTTCCGCCGGCTTCTGACAGCGGACGGTCGAGAATGGCATCACCCGTGGTCTTGATAACCACGATCTCGATGGCATCATCCTCAAGGCCGTGGGCTGCGATCAGTCGCGAGCGAACCTCATGAGCTTGGGCCAGCGCCAGGGGCGAGCCTCGTGTGCCGATACGGATAAGCCGCACTTGCAAGTTCGTTTCTCCAGGTGATAGGGCGTTGAAGGGGGTGCGCTGATACCTTCTTTGCATGGGCGGGAACGGCATTGCAAATCCTGAGCGGCGCCAGCATTTCTGCAGTTGGCCCGCCGTGTCGCCTCATCCCGCCAGTTGGCCACACCCCTCGACATCATGGCCGGAAGATCCGCTCCGATGGATAAAGCCTTGCCGATCTCTGAAATCCTCGTACTCGGCATCGAAACGAGCTGCGATGAGACGGCCGCGGCCGTCGTGCGGCGCGACACGAACGGCGCCGGACAGATTCTATCGAATGTCGTGCGCTCCCAATGGGAGGAACACCGACGTTTCGGCGGCGTCGTGCCGGAGATTGCAGCACGCGCGCATGTGGCCTGCCTCGACACCATCATCGCTGACGCCTTGAGGATCGCAGGCGTTAAGCTTGAAGATTTGACCGCCATCGCGGCGACCGCAGGACCCGGACTTGTCGGAGGCCTCGTTACGGGCATGGTGACGGCCAAGGTGCTGGCTCTGGCCACGGCCAAGCCGTTCATGGCCATCAACCATCTGGAGGCCCATGCCTTGACGGTCGGTCTGACGGATGGCCTGGCGCCCCCCTATCTGCTTTTGCTCGTCTCGGGCGGCCATACGCAACTGCTCTGGGTCAAAGCACCGGGTGACCACACCCGGCTTGGGACGACGATCGATGATGCCCTTGGCGAGGCCTTCGACAAGACCGCAAAGCTCCTCGGCTTGGGGCAACCGGGAGGTCCTGCCGTCGAGGCAACGGCCAAGGGGGGCGATCCGGCACGATTTCAGTTTCCCCGGCCCCTGGTGGGTCGCCCCGAACCGCACTTTTCGTTCGCAGGTCTCAAGACGGCCGTGCGGCGGCAGGCGATGGCGTTGCAGCCGCTCCAGGATCAGGATGTCCGCGATCTGTGCGCGAGCTTTCAGGCGGCTGCCATGGATGCCGTCGCAGATCGCATCGTGCGGGCGATGGAACTCGTCGAACCTATGATCAAGACCGGAGCACCGCGCCACCTCGTTGTCGCGGGCGGGGTGGCGGCGAACCAGCGCCTGCGTATGGCTTTAGACGACCTCACCTGTCGAAGCGGCTATACGCTTCATGTGCCTCCGGCTTCACTTTGCACAGACAATGGCGCCATGATCGCATGGGCGGGAGCAGAACGGTTTGCACTTGGCTGGAGCGATCCCCTCGATGCACCGGCCCGGCCACGCTGGCCCCTCGATGCGACCGCCGCGCCCGCCATCGGTGCCGGCGTCAAGGCTTGATCATCGGGTAGGTTGCGACATGCGTCACGCTTCGATCTATCATGCGCGCATTGAGCAGGGAGCATCCCGTGAAGATCGATAGCATCGGCATCATCGGCGGCGGGGCCTGGGGCACGGCTCTGGCCCAGACGGAGCGGCTGGGCGGACACCCCGTGACATTATGGGCCCGCAACCGCGAGACCGTCGAAGAAATCAACGATCGTCATGTGAATCGCCGGTTTTTACCCGGCGTCCCTCTCGATCCGGAGTTGATTGCGACCACGGACATTGCGAAGGCCGCCGCAGCTCACGCCGTGCTGCTGGTCGTTCCGGCCCAGCATATCCGTGCGGCTGCACGGCTGCTCAGGCCGCACCTTGCGACCGGAACGCCGGTGGTGCTGTGCTCAAAAGGTATCGAACAGGCAACCGGCAAGCTCCTCGGTGAGGTGCTGGAGGAGGAATTGCCTGACGCTATTCCTGCAGTTCTCTCAGGGCCGGGCTTTGCCGCCGACGTCGCGCGTGGGCTTCCTGCGGCGCTGACGGTCGCGTGCTCCCGCGAGGACGTCGGCAAACGACTTGCTGACCAACTCGGGCACGGACAGTTCCGCCTCTACTGGACGAGCGACGCAATCGGCGTCGAAATTGGCGGAGCCCTGAAAAACGTCCTCGCCATTGCGGCCGGTATCGTGGATGGCAAGGGACTCGGCGCCAGTGCCCACGCCGGACTTGTGACCAGGGGCTTTGCCGAGATGCGCCGGCTTGGCCTGGCACTGGGAGCGCGTCAGGAGACCATGCTCGGCCTTTCGGGTCTCGGCGATCTGATCCTGACGTGCAGCAATACCCAGTCACGCAACATGAGCCTGGGGCGCGAGTTGGGGCTTGGCCGGTCGCTTGCCGATGTCATGGGATCACGGGTTGCCGTGACAGAGGGTGTCTACACGGCTGAAGCCGCCGTCCGTCTTGCCCGGGCCAAAGGCGTCGAAATGCCGATTACCGAAGCCGTTCTGGCCGTCGTGGAAGGGCGTGCGGGCGTGGACGATGCGATCTCCGAACTCATGCAGCGGCCCATCAAGGCCGAGGATTGATCGCCCGCGGCGTCCTCAATCCGTCCTTCGGGTGGCACCACGGTTATGCTTGCCGGATATGCGCGAGAAATGTCTCGGCTGCTTGGACCGGATCATCGGCCTCGGTGATCGGACGGCCGACAACGATATGATTGGCGCCCGCCGCAATGGCGCGTTCGGGCGTCATAACGCGCTCCTGATCGTCGGTGGTCCCACCCGGCAGTCTAATGCCCGGCGTTACGATGAGAAAATTGGGGCCAACCACGTCGCGAATGCGCGCTGCCTCCTGGCCCGAAGCAATGCAGCCGTCAAAGCCGGCCTCATGGGCAAGTCTAGCGCGGTGAAGCACGAGATCTCCCGGCGTGAGGCTGCTGCCCTGTTGCTTCAGATCGTCGTGCGTGAGGTTCGTCATCACGGTGACGGCCAGCAGCTTCAAGGAGCTGGACCCGCGCCCCGCGACGGCGGCCCGCAGCGTCTTCAGATCATGACCGTGAATGGTCAGGAAATCGACGCCCAGCTCGCGCGCGTTGGCGACGGCCCTCTCGACCGTGTTGCCAATATCCAAAAGCTTCATGTCGAGAAATACGCGCTTGCCATGCGCCTTGAGGCTCTGCGCCAGATCGAGCCCGCCAGCAAAGAGAAGCTCCAGCCCGACTTTGTAGAAGGACACCGTATCGTCGAGCCGGGCGACGAGACGCTGCGCCTCCTCGGCGGTCGGCATGTCGAGCGCGACGATCAGACGGTCTTTGACGGGCGTGGAGGTCATCGGAAGGGTTTCCGTCATGTCTCACGGTCTTCCTGGACTGAAACTCCCGGAAGCCAGCGTCATTGATCATCCATGCAGCACATGCGCGGCGCGGGCAAGCTTCTGGATCAGCAACTTGAACTGTTCCTGCGAGTCCTTGTTCTTCAGATGACCGTGCTCGTCGAAGGCTTCCATGGCACGCGGGACGGCGAACTGCTCGGGCAGAACAAGAGCGCTGAGACCGAGTTCGAGAACTGTTCGAACGGTATTCAGCCCACGCAGACCGCCCATCCCGCCGGGAGAAGAGGAGCCGAGCGCGAACACACGCGTCTTAAAGACCGCCAGAGGTTCCTCGCCGTCATTGCGGATGCGGCTCATCCAATCAAGCAGGTTCTTGAGCACGGGCGTGATGGATGCATTGTATTCCGGGCAAGCAATGAACACACCCGAATGAACACGCATCAAGGCTTCGAACTTCAGGGCATTGTCGGGGATGCCGGACGAGGTCTGCAGATCGGCATTGTAGAGCGGCAAGGGATAATCACCGATATCGGCAAAGGTTGCCGCAATACCGTTGGCCTCTGCGATCATGGCGCCAAGCCGTGCAAGACGCATATTGTGCGAGCCCGCACGGGACGAGCCGGCAAAAAACAGCAGACGTGGAGCACTCGATGAGTCGGCTGTCATGCGTCAGTTTCTCCTGTGGACCCGTGGTCTGATCAAGCCGGACCGTGCTGCCTCCAGCGTGCCTGCAAATCGCGTCGCGGCCGGTGCTCTGCATCGAAGCCGCACGATCGCTTTGCGAGCCTTAGCCCTTGCCTTCGAACAAATCCTTCATGCGCGCAAAAAAGCCAGCACTCTCTGGACTGGTTTCCTTGCGGCTCTCCTTTTCGAACTCTTCCAGCAACTCGCGCTGGCGGCGGGTCAGGTTCTTCGGCGTCTCGACCTCAACCTGAATATACATATCGCCGGTAGCACCCGATCTCAGCACGGGCATCCCCTTGCCCTTCAAGCGGAACTGTTTGCCGCTCTCGGTGCCATCGGGAACCTTGACGCGCGACTTGGTACCGTCGAGGGTTGGGACCTCGATGTGTCCACCCAGCGCAGCCGTCGTCATGGAAATCGGCACGCGGCAGAACACATCTGAGCCGTCGCGCTGGAAGAACTCGTGCGGCTTGATCGAGAGGAAGATGTAAAGATCACCGGCCGTCCCGCCGCGCAGGCCTGCCTCGCCTTCCCCGCTCAAGCGAATGCGCGTGCCGTCTTCGACTCCGGCGGGAATATTCACCGACAGCGTGCGCTCCTTCATGACCCGCCCGGCCCCCGAACAGACCGGGCACGGATCGGAGATGATCTCACCCCGGCCCATACATGTCGGACAGGTACGCTCGATGGTGAAGAAGCCCTGGCTCGCACGGACCTTGCCCGCGCCCGCGCATGTCGGGCATGTCGTGGGCTTGGTTCCAGCCCGCGCGCCTGAACCCTGGCAGGTTTCACAGGGCACACTTGTCGGCACACGGATCTGTGCCGTCTTGCCTGTGAACGCCTCGTCGAGCGTGATCTCCATATTGTAGCGCAGATCCGCACCACGCTCGCGACCCGACGAGCGTTGCCCGCCACCGCGGCGCCCACCCATGAACTCCCCGAACAAATCGTCGAATATGTCCGACATCGAGGTCGCAAAGTCAGGACCGAACCCACCACCGCCCGGACCTCGGCCAGCACCAGCGCCGTCGAATGCCGCATGGCCAAAGCGATCATAGGCTGCACGCTTCTGAGGATCCTTCAGGACCTCATAGGCCTCATTCAGCTCCTTGAACTTCTTTTCCGCCGTGGAGTCGTCGGGGTTCTTGTCGGGGTGATGCTCTTTGGCCTGCTTACGGAAAGCAGATTTCAAGTCCTGCTCGCTTGCGGTTCGCGGGACACCGAGGATTTCGTAATAATCGCGCTTTGCCATGGGGACGTATTCCGGGGCGGGCTTGTGAGGAGTGCGTCATCGACGGCCGCCGCCTTCCGAGTGGGAAAGCGTGGCGGAAGGTGGGGCAGCCGCAAGTGTGCGCAGGACCGCCCCTCGTCCGTCCCGCCCCCCTGCCTGCGGCAACGGGGAAAGGGACCGGCGTTTAGCCGGCCTTCTTCTTGTCGTCGTCGACTTCCTCGAAATCGGCGTCCACAACATCCTCGCCACCGCTTCCAGCGTCGTCCCGTTCGTCCCCGCCCGTCGTCGACGCCTGGGCGGCACTGTAGACCGCCTCCCCGATCTTCATGGCGACGAGCCCCAACGATTGTGTTGCCGCTTTGATGCGCTCGGTGTCCTCGGACGGCAGCGCTTCTCTCACCGCGGCGATAGCGGTCTCGACGTCGGCCTTCACCGCGGCAACAGCCGGGTTGGAGCCGTTCTCTGAGAGCTGCTTTTCGGTCGCATGGATGAGAGCCTCGCCCTGATTGCGGGCCTCGACAAGCTCGCGCTTCTTCTTGTCCTCGGAAGCGTGCGCCTCTGCGTCCTTGACCATCCGATCAATCTCGGAGTCCGAAAGCCCGCCCGAAGCCTGGATGCGGATCGACTGCTCCTTGGCCGTCGCCTTGTCCTTGGCTGAGACGTGCACGATGCCGTTGGCGTCGATATCGAACGTCACTTCGACCTGCGGCATGCCGCGTGGCGCGGGTGGAATGCCGACGAGATCGAATTGAACGAGCAGCTTGTTGTCGGCGGCCA
>CAZZPH010000077.1:0-10095 GCA_964655725.1 uncultured Hyphomicrobium sp. | reverse complement strand
GAACGGTGGCCGCGTCGATGCCCGCACCCACGATGGATGTCCGCCCTGAGCCGGTAAGCGGCCGCGCCGGCGAGGTCCAACGTGACATGACCGGACAACCGCAGGCGCCGGTCCAGGGCCAGCGTGTGGAGCCCGTTTTTGAGCGATCCAACGCCGAGGTGGCCGCTCCGTCGCTCGCACCACGCACGATGCCGCCGGGGGATGCGCCTTATGCCCCGCAGCCGCCTTTACAGCAGGCCCCCGCGCGCCGTCCACCGCTGGCACCTCAGTGGGAACCTGCAGCGGCCAGTTCGCCCGCGCAGCAGCCGGCACAGCATGAGCCCGCGCCCGCTGCGCGCCGCGATGCCGGATATATGCCGTCTATGCCGTCTCATCGCGATGGGCCCATCGAACGGATGCCTTCAGGCCAAGGAGCCCCCACGACCGAATCGATGCCCCCGACGCGAACCGGTCCTCCGCCGGGGATGCGGTCGGGGCCGCCTGTTGGCGCTCCGGCTCCCGGATACGGCCAGCCAGGTCAGCCGGGCCAGATGCGGCCAGCATCTCCGGTTTCACATAACCCAGGTGCTCCAAGGCCGATGCAGCCCGGGGTGCCGCCACCGCTCCCCACCGGTGGAGCGCCGCCGCGCGCGGCGGCCGGTCCGCCACAAAGTGCGCCACCAAATGCGCCACACGCTGGCCCTCCGGCGCGTCAACGCCAGCAAGGTCCGGCGGGTTCGATGCGGGTGGCGGCGGGCCAGCTCGTCGAGAACATCCCGCGCCGCATGCGGGTTGCTGTTCCTGTCGTCGTCGAGGCGCGCGTCGCGCGTGCCGAGGTGAAGGCCATCGCGGAAGGTCTGCAAGGCGGCGGCGCCGTGTATCGTCACGAAGTCACGGTGACGAAAGCGATGTCGGTGCGCCTGCGTGCGCCGGAAGGCGGATTCTTCATCGAAACGTCGTCACCTGAAACGCAGTGGATCGACAATGTCCTGGGTGTCGCCACGGACGACTTTGCCAGTTGGCGCTGGACCGTCACGCCCCGCGAGCGCGGCAAGAAGCGTTTGCAGGTCCTGATCTCGGCGCGAACGGTGGGTGGGGATGGTCTTGCGGCCGAAACCGCGCTTCCCGATCAGGTGATCGAGGTCAAGGTGGGCATCAATGTCGCGCGGACTGCGTTGCGTTGGGGCGGATGGATCGCAGCGGCGGTACTAGGCGGCGTGCTTGCGCGTTTCGGCGAGTCGGTGTTCGCGCCACTGACGGCGGCTGCAGTCTCGCTCATCGGCGGCTGAGTGAATATCGAACGACCTGAGCTCAGGCGTGCTCGCGCACGATGCGGGCCGCCGTAGCGCGCAACTCCGCTATTCCGGTTCCCTTTTCCGCCGACGTGGCCAGCACCACAGGGAATGCCGCCGTATGGGATGTCAGCAGTGCAGCGGTGCGGGTTGTCAGCTTGTCCAAGGCTGAACTCGAAATCTTATCGGCCTTAGTCAGTACGATCTGGTAGGACACCGCGGCTTCATCCAGAAGTTTCATGATCGATGTGTCGACGTCCTTGATGCCGTGGCGCGCATCGATGAGCAGGAAGACCCGTGCCAGTCGTTGGCGGCCGGCAAGATAGTTTTTGATCAGCCGCGTCCAGGCCTCGACCTTGTCCTTCGGGGCTTCGGCAAATCCGTATCCCGGCATGTCCACCAGATAGAGACGGCCGCTTTGCGGTATGAAGAAGTTGAGTTCCTGGGTTCGCCCCGGGGTCTTTGAGGTGCGTGCCAGGGTGTTCTGACGGACAAGCGCGTTAATGAGGCTCGACTTGCCGACGTTGGAGCGTCCGGCGAGTGCGATCTCGACGGGGCCAGCGGGCGGCAGAGATTCCAAATCGACCACGCCTTTGACGAAGCCCCACGCCTCTTCGAACAGCGCTAAGCCGTCGGCAAGATCGTCGGAGGTCAGATCTCCCGGTCCGGGGCTTGCCGCTTGGGCTGTCACGCTCACTCCCCGGGGGTTCAAATCCTGCTCAGGCTTTCGGTTCACTCTGACCGCGCGCGCCGTTCGTGATTTTCTTGGATGGCTTTTGACGCTTCGCTGATCGGTGCGACCCGGTTTGAGGTCCTGTCTTGTCGTCTGATTTTGCTGCGACACTTTCCTCTGAGGCGGTGTCTTTAGCGCCGGAGTCGTCCGTCGTGTCGTTGGCCGGCTCGGTGTTGGCTGCCCCCGCGCGATTGGCGCTCTTGGTGTCCTGATCGCGCGCCTTTGCTTTACCCGATGCGCTGTCCTGCGGCTTTTCCTCACCAGCACTCTTGTCCTTGGAGAAGAGACGCAAAACAGGACCGAACGTGCGTTTGACGTTTGCGACCAGATGAATCTCTGCGCCTTCCTTGTTGGTGATGTACCACTGCTGGATGATCGAGAGGATGTTGTTCCAGGCCCAGTAGATCACGAGGCCGGCAGGGAAGGAGGCCAAGAGGAATGTAAAGAGCAGCGGCATCCAGTTGAAGATCTGCTGCTGGATCGGGTCGGGTTGCGGCGGATTAAGCTGCATCTGGACCCACATGCTGACGCCCATGATGATGGGCCAGACGCCGACCATCAGGAGTTCAGGCACGCCGAACGGCAACAGTCCGAACAGGTTGAAAATCGACGTGGGATCGGGCGCGGAGAGATCCTGAATCCAGCCGACGAACGGAGCGTGGCGCATATCGATCGAGGTGAACAGGACCTTGTAGAGCGCAAAGAACACAGGGATCTGCACGAGGATAGGAAGGCAGCCGGCAGCCGGATTGACTTTCTCTTTCTGGTAGAGCGCCATCAGTTCCTGCTGCATGCGCGGCTTGTCGTCCTTGAAGCGTGCCTTCAAGTCTTCCATCTGCGGCTGCAACTTCTTCATCTTGGCCATGGCCACGTAGGCCTTGTTCGCCAGAGGAAAGAAGATCAGTTTCACAACGACTGTGAGCGCGAGGATGGCGACGCCGAAATTACCGATCAGTCCGTACAGCCAGGTCAGCGCATGGTTCATGGGCTTGGTCAGGAAGTAGAACCAGCCCCAATCGATCATGAGATCGAACTTCTCAATCCCGAACTCGTCTGCGTAGCGCTCCACGATGGATGCGTGCTTGGCGCCGGCATAAAGCCTCGTTTTGACGGAGGCGACGCCACCCGCAGGAACGACCGTTGGCTCGCGCTGGTACTCGGCAAGGAATGTCGGCAAGCCGCTCGCAGCCGTGGCAGCCTCACCCGCCAGAACGGCATCGTATTTGAAGTTCTGATCGGGGATGAGCGCAGAGCCCCAATATTTGTCCGTGATGCCGAGCCAGCCACCGGTCTTGGATTTGAACGTCTGCGGCGTCGGGTCGCTCGATGCGTCGTAGAAGGTGATCTCCTGCAGCCCAGCATCTCCGGGGACTGCGAGCAGCCCCTCGTGATGGAGCCACATCGATGGCGTGGCTGGTACGCCGAAGCGGAAGATGCGCGCAAAAGGGCTGAGCGCCACATCGCCGGCCGTCGCATTCTCCACCTCGTCGGTGATTGAGAACATGTAGTCCTCATCGACCGTGATGATGCGGCGGAACAGCAGTCCCTCACTGTTGCGCCATTCCAGCGTGAGTGGCGTACTCGGCGTCAGTGGTCCATCGGACTTTGCCGTCCATGTCGTATCTGCGCCCGGCAGATCGACCTTCTTGCCAAGCGCCTCCCAGCCGAAACGCGCAAAGTAGCCGCCTGTTTTGGAGCGCGGTTCGAACATGACGACGTTCGGGCTCTTGGGATCAGCGGCCACGCGATGCTTCAACAGGACGAGATCGTCGATGGCGGCGCCCTTCAGCGTGATCGAACCCGAAAGCGACGGGGTCTCGATCTTGACGCGCGGAGATTCCGAGAGGGCAATCTCGCGATTGACCGGTGTCGAGGTCGCCGCTGCCGCGGGGAGGCCTGTTGCGGGTGAGGTTGCTGCCGGCTCACCGGCGCCGCCAGCGGCTGCTTGCCGCTCACGCAGCTGCTGCTCGCGTGCTTGGCGCTCCTGCTCGGCTTGCATCTGCGGGCCAGCGAAAAAGTAGGTCCACCCGAGGAGAACCGTCATCGACAGCACAATGGCAATGAAAAGGTTGGATTGGTTCTCGGGCTGTTGGCTTTGCATCGAAGGGCCTCGGTATCGACGGACGCATTTGCTGCGCTCAAGGTCAGAAAACGACGGACTGCTGCACTTTTGCCTGACGCGGACTTGTCTGACGCGAACCTGCCTGACACGAAAGCGCAATGACCGGAACAGGGCACACCGTCACTGGATGGAGCGGCTCGCCTTGTCTATTCGCTCGGGAACGCGCCGGGCAAGCCTCAGCGTCGCGTCGGGGTGCGATCGCTGCGAGGCGAAGCGTGCGGGGGGTGATGCACGCGATGGAACGCACGTTCAAGGTCTTTCTTCAGAGTGTCGTAAGGCCGGTCGAGGGCGGCGGCGCGGGCGATCACGACATAATCCAAGTCCCGTCGCGCCGCATGTGCTGCGACTTCGGTGACGGCTGCCTTCAATCTGCGGCGGATGCGATTGCGCTGAACCGCGTTGCCCACGGCTTTGGTGACGGTGAACCCGAACCGCGGGCCAGGTGCCTCGTGCGCGGCGCACGTTCCGGCGGGGCGTGGTTTGGCTTCCAGAACAAACGGGGGCGTCGGACATCTGGCCCCGCCCCGTACTCTCAGGAATTCAGCGCGCTTTCTGAGGGTGGCGAGTTTCACGAATGGCCCCGCCGCTCGAATGGCAGCCCCAAAGGCCTAACTCAGGCGGACAGGCGCTTGCGGCCCTTCGCGCGCCGACGGGTGATGACCTTCACGCCGCCTGCCGTGCGCATCCGTGCACGGAAACCGTGGCGCCTTTTGCGCACGATCTTGCTGGGTTGATAGGTGCGCTTCACGATACTCTCCGTCTCGAATGGTGTGCTTCTGCAACCCGCGCTGTCGGCGCGCACGCGGCAGGATGCGATTTCACTGAGTTATATCATATCGTTATGGTCATAGCCCCGGTCCACGCAACTCGCCGCGCCGCGTGACATCCAGAGCTGACCGGAATTCCTGCTGCCGTCTATATGAGCCACTTCGTGCGAAGTCAATTGTGTCGTGGGGATTACGGCCCGTTTGCTCCTGAAGTTACCGGCGGCCCGAAACCGAGCGTGCGGGATTGCGTAAACCCAGACACCTGCATCCAGTCTCCAGGAGGCCTTCCCGTGCTGAAGCATTATCTGACATCGCTCGCCCGCTGCCTGGTGATTCTTGCCGGGCTTGGAGGGGGTGCTGCGCTATTCTCAGCACCGGCCTCGGCTGCATCGCCGGCGGAGGCCTTTGCGGCCTTCCGGGCCGGGTCTGAGGCGACGGTGGATCACTCTGCTTGGGATCGCCTGCTCAAGGCCTACGTTGTCTTGGGCGATGACGGAATTGCGCGTGCCGACTATGCCCGCTTCAAGGCTGAGGGCCACGCGGCGGTCAAACAGTATGTGCGCGACCTCGAGGCGGTCGATGTGGCAGCCCTCGACCGGCCTGAGCAGTTTGCATTCTGGGCCAACCTCTACAATGCCAAGACGATCGATGTGGTCCTCGACGCCTATCCTGTCCGTTCGATCAAGGACATCCGGCTTGGTGGCGGCCTTCTCGCCACTTTTACCGGCGGTCCATGGAAGGCAAAAGTGACCAAAGTTGCCGGAATGGAGTTGAGCCTCGACGACATCGAACACGCGATCCTGCGCCCGATCTTCAAGGATCCGCGCGTGCATTATGCGGTCAACTGCGCCTCTATCGGGTGCCCAAATCTGGGACCAGAGGCCTTCACGGGAACCGATCTGGAGCGCCAGCTTGATGCGGCGGCGCGCGTCTACGTCAATCATCCCCGTGGCGCGACCGTTTCGAAAGGCGGTCTCGTCGTATCGTCCATCTACAGTTGGTTCCAGACGGATTTCGGAGGTGACGATCAAGGCGTCATCGCGCATCTGAGGACGTATGGGAACGACAGCCTGAAATCAGAGCTTAGCGGTGTTACAAGTATCCGCGATCATGCTTACGACTGGTCATTGAACGATACACGCCCTGCCCGTTGAAATGGGATCCATCGCCATTGCTGCGCGACTGCTGTCTCGATCTTCCATAAAAGGTACAAATCATGAGCACGACCTCCAGAGCCCCTGGAACATCATGGCGCAAGTGGCTGGCACCTGCGGCACTCGTCGCACTGATGGTTCTCGTCTTTGCAATGGGGTGGCACAAGCACCTGTCGTTTGAGACCGTCGGGCGCAACTACGAAGCCATGCGCGCCTACATCGACGGCAATCTGGCGGCGGCGCTCGCTCTCTTCATGCTTCTCTATATTGCGGTTGTGGCGCTGTCTCTGCCGGGCGGGCTGGTCATGACACTGACGGGAGGGTTGCTGTTCGGCTGGCAGATCGGCGCGCCGGCAACCGTTATTGCGGCCACTGTGGGTGCGACCGTCCTGTTCCTGATCGCAAGATCGTCGTTTGGTGAAACGCTGGCGGCAAAGGCAGGCCCCTGGCTTGCCAAGCTCCGGGACGGCTTCCAGGAGAACGCGCTGAGCTATCTCCTGTTTCTCAGGCTGGTCCCGGCGTTTCCGTTTGTCGTCGTCAATCTTGCCCCGGCGCTGCTTGGCGTTCCGCTGCGCACTTACGTGCTCGGCACGTTTCTGGGTATCATCCCCGGAACTTTTGCGTTTTCTGTCGCTGGAGCAGGTCTGGGCAGCGTGGTCGAGGCGCAGAATGCGGCACATGCGCAGTGCGTGGCGCGCCAGGCCGCTGAGCCCGGGCTTTTATGCCCTTATAGTATCGACACGAGCAGTCTGGTCACGAGGGAGCTTCTGGCGGCATTCATTCTTCTTGGCCTGGTCGCCCTGATCCCTGTCGTTGCAAAGAAATGGAGCAAGCGCAATGAAGCCGTCTGAAGCCAGCGCCGGCGAGGCGTCCACTGTGGCGGCCGGTCCGATCACGGCGGACATTTGCGTCATTGGCGCGGGGTCGGGCGGGCTGTCCGTTGCCGCGGCCGCGGCTGCGTTCGGGCGCTCGGTCGTGCTCATCGAGAAGCACAAGATGGGTGGCGATTGCCTGAACTATGGGTGTGTGCCGTCGAAGGCGCTCATCGCGGCGGCCAAGCGCGCACACGCTATGCGGACTTCGGAGGTTTTCGGTATTGCTCCCGTGGAGCCGGCCGTCGATCCCGTGGCTGTCAACAGGCACGTCCATTCGGTGATCGCAGCGATTGCGCCCAATGACTCGGTTGAGCGTTTCACGGGTCTTGGTGTTCGCGTCATCCAGGCGCCGGCGCGCTTCATCGATCGAAAGACGGTACAGGCTGGCGATCATACGATCACGGCCCGGCGCTTCGTCATTGCGACGGGTTCGTCTCCCGTCGTACCGCCGATCCCTGGACTGGAGGAGACGGGCTATTTCACCAACGAGACCTTGTTCGACAATCAAGGCAAGATCGACCACCTGATCGTTGTGGGCGGCGGTCCGATCGGCATGGAAATGGCGCAAGCCCATCGCCGTTTAGGTAGCCGGGTGACGGTGCTCGAGGGCGCCAAAGCCTTGGGCAAGGACGACCCCGAACTGACGCGCCTCCTCCTGGAGCGCCTCTCTGGCGAAGGCGTCGATATTCGTGAGGGCGCACTGGTGGAACGTGTCGAGCGCTCAGGCGGCGGCGTCAGGGTGCACATCAAGACCGCTGCAGGTAGCGGCGTGGTCGATGGCTCCCACATTTTGCTGGCCGTCGGCCGCAAGCCCAATATCGGCGATCTCGGATTGGAAGCGGCCGGCGTGAAGTTCGGCAAGACAGGGATCTCGGTGGATCGCGGTTTGCGCACCTCCAATCGGAAGATTTTCGCGATTGGCGATGTCGCGGGCGGCCTGCAGTTCACACACGTGGCGAACTATCATGCCGGCATTGTCATTCGTCGGGCTTTGTTTCGCTTGCCGGCGAAGGCGTCCACCGCTCACATCCCTTGGGTGACCTACACCGAGCCGGAGCTGGCCCACGTTGGTCTGAGCGAGGCCGCGGCGCGTGAGCAGAAGCTCGCGCCGAAGGTTCTGCGCTGGCCGTTTCACGAAAACGACCGGGCTCAGGCCGAGCGGGAGACGGAGGGCCATGTCAAAGTTGTGACGGATGCCAAGGGACGAATCCTGGGCGCCAGTATCGTTGGCGCCCATGCGGGCGAACTCATCCAGATGTGGGCGCTCGCCATCTCTCAGGGCATGAACATCAAGGCTATGACCGGCTGGGTCTCGCCCTATCCGACATTGAGCGAGGTCAACAAGCGGGTGGCCTATCGGTTCTTTTCCGATAAGGCGAGCAGCCCGTTGTTGCGTAAGGTACTGGACTTGCTTGCAAAAATCGGGTGAGGGTGCCGAGGCTGATGTTGAGTGCTCAAAATTGCCAGAAGGACGCCGTGTGGCAGCCGCAACTGGAGGCTAGGCTCACATTCAGTTCAACGCGTCGGCAAAACGCCATAGGAACGGATGGACAGAATTTCTTGTGGCATGGGAATGCGTTATGCGTTTCGTATGGCGAACTTGAGCAGGGTGTGGCCCGCAGGTCCTCCCGCATCGCGGCGGAGTGGGGTATACGAAGCCTTCACCTTAATCGCACTAATCATACGTGCTGTTCAGAGCCGGGCTTGAGCCAGTCTTCCGCCGGTCCGGCACTATTCCAGAAATCGAAGCGGGGTGCGTCGATGAGACTTGTGACTTCAAAGATCGGAGCTTGGACTGCCCGGTTTGCCGCGCTGACGGCCGCAGTTTTTTGCGTCGCAGCACTGCCAAACGTGGCTCAGGCACAGGGTCAGGTCGATTACCTCTGGGGTGGCGGCAGCGAGTGGGGCGGACAACGCTCGACCGTGCGATTTGATGGCCGTTACAAGCCCGGACAGATCATCGTTTCATTTGGCGACCGCCGTCTCTATCACGTCACGCGTTCGGGAGAGGCCATCAGCTACCCCATCGCAGTGCCGCGGCAGCAGAGCCGCTGGCAGGGCCGCACCACGGTCTCCATGAAGCGCGAGAACCCGGCCTGGACACCAACGCAGACCATGCTGGCGGAGAATCCCCGGCTCCCGCGCTGGGTGCCTGGTGGGCATCCGATGAATCCGCTCGGCGTGCGTGCGCTTTATCTGGGTTCGAGCACCTACCGCATTCACGGCACTGATGCCCCGTGGACGATCGGGCAAGCGGTTTCCAAGGGCTGCATCCGCATGTTCAACGAGGATGTTCTGCATCTCTATCCGAGGGTTCCCGTCGGCACGGTCGTGACAGTCACGTGGGAACGCTTCAAGACGGGTGCTGCAGTTGCTTCCAGCAGTGCGGACGAAGCCAAGCCCGAAAAGACCAACCGGGTCGTCAACTATGGCCGCAAGCCTGTTCCCGATGTCGTAGCCCCCGGCAAGCGTACCCAGACCGTCGCTGTAGAGTGAGGCTCAATCTGACGTTGGCAGCGCGATCGTCGTGATGCGCGTGGCCACCGAGGTTTCGCAGGGAAAGATCGAAAGCGGGCGGCAGTCCATTGGGATGCCGCCCGCTTTTTTCTTTTGGTGTCAGATGAACTCGATGTTCGTCGGACTGCGTCGATGATTGCCGGCGTAAGAGGCGTAAGTTTTGCGCACTGAGGTGGCGCGGCTGCAAGTTGCGCCTAGCATGCGAGTGCCCCCGAACGAACCGGCCCCTGCACTTCCTTCGCCGCGACCATCATGCGAAGCCTCATCGAGACCTCGCCCTCAATTTGTCGAGCCGGGCGCTTGCAGGCAGGCCGCCATATTGTTTGCAAGTCCGCGCAGGATCACCGCATAGGCGTCTGCTCCCGAGTCGACGGTCGTACCTTCAGGATCGAGGACGCCAGAGCGGGCGCCGGTCCCTTCGAGGACCGTGGCGACAAGCCGTGTCTTGAAGTGCGGTTCAGCAAATACGCATTGTGCGCCGAGCGATTTGATTTTCGCCCGGATCTCTCGCAGGCGCCGCGCGGACGGCTGCACTTCGGGTGATGCGGTGATTGATCCTAAGGCCGGGATATCGAACCGGCTCTCGAAATATTGATACGCATCGTGGAACACGACGTAAGGCTTGCCTCGATGCGGCTCGAGCGTGCGGCTGATTT
>CAZZPH010000076.1:4088-10096 GCA_964655725.1 uncultured Hyphomicrobium sp. | reverse complement strand
GTGGCCGACCTGGAGAGCGCGGAGAAAAAGGGCTTCGACACGGGCATCCGGGCCCGTCATCCCTTCGACCGCGACTGGCTGGTACCCGTCTACGTCGCCAACTTCATCCTGATGGACTACGGCACCGGAGCCATCTTCGGGTGCCCCTCCGGCGATCAGCGCGACCTCGATTTTGCCCGCAAATATGATCTGCCCGTCACGCCCGTCATCCTGCCACCAGGCCAGGACGCCGCCACCTTCGCCGTTGGCAAGGAAGCGTTCGACGGCGACGGCACCATGATCAATTCGCGCTTTCTCGATGGCCTGACGACGAAGGCTGCATTTGAGGAAGTTGCACGGCGCCTTGAGACCACCCCGCCCGGTGAGGCACCCGCCGGCCAACGCAAGGTGAATTATCGCCTGCGCGATTGGGGAATCTCGCGCCAGCGCTACTGGGGCTGCCCCATCCCTGTGATCCATTGTGAGAGCTGCGGCGTGGTTCCCGTGCCGGACAGCGACCTCCCCGTGCAGCTGCCCGCCGATGCGACATTCGACAAACCCGGCAACCCCCTCGAGCGCCACCCGGCCTGGAAGAACGTCGCCTGTCCTGCTTGCGGCAAACCTGCCCGGCGCGAAACGGACACCATGGACACGTTCGTCGACAGTTCCTGGTATTACGCGCGCTTCACCAACCCCGCCGCCACAACCCCGATCGATACGCAAGCTGCCAACTATTGGCTGCCCGTCGATCAGTACATCGGCGGCATCGAGCACGCGATTCTGCACCTGCTCTATTCACGGTTCTTCTTTCGCGCCATGAGCGACAGCGGACATGGGTCCAAGAACCTGCGCGAGCCGTTCGCCGCCCTGTTCACCCAGGGCATGGTCACGCACGAAACCTACAGATCGCAATCCGGCGCTTGGCTGCTTCCGATCGAGGTGGAGATCAGCGGCGACGGCGAGGCCCGTGGCGCCATCGAAATCTCCACCGGCCAGCCCGCCGTCATCGGCTCCATCGAAAAGATGTCGAAGTCGAAAAAGAACCTGGTCGATCCCGATGACATCATGGCTCACTGGGGGGCCGACTGCGCGCGCTGGTTTATGCTCTCCGACAGTCCGCCCGAACGCGACGTGATCTGGACCGAAGCCGGCGTCCAGGGAGCCGGCCGGTTCATCCAGCGCATCTGGCGCCTCGTCAACGACGTTGCCGAGCGGCCGGCACCTGCGGGCGCCGATCCAGCCGCCTCGAAGGCCGACACCCTCGAGATCCGCCGGGCCGCCCATAAGACGCTCGACGGGGTCGGCCGGAATATTGAAAGTCTGAGGTTCAACGTCGCCGTCGCGCAACTTTACGAATTCACGAATACACTATCCGCAGCCGTCTCCAAGCAAGATCAAGACTTCGATGCCGCTATCAGGGACGGCGCTGAAATACTCGTCAAGATGATCGCGCCCATGATGCCCCATCTTGCCGAAGAGTGCTGGGCGCGGCTTGGATACAACACCTTGCTCGCCAAAGAACCCTGGCCAATTGCCGACCCGGCCTTGCTCGTTGACGATCGCGTCACCATTGCCGTACAGGTCAATGGGAAACGGCGCGGTGAAATTACCGTCGCCCGGACAGCCAGCGCGGCCGACGTCGAGGCCGCGGCCCTGGCGCTGGAGGGCGTTGTCAAAGCCCTCGAAGGCCGTCCGGCGCGCAAGGTTATTGTCGTGCCACAGAGGATCGTGAATGTCGTTGCCTGAGGCGCGTATGGCCGATCGTCGATGCAACGGACTATCCGGAACAGGCACGGCCTTCGCAGCAGGCCGCGCATCGCGGATGCTTGTGCTGTTGGCCATGGCCGGTCTACTGGCCGCGTGTGGCGACACCGGCTTCCGGCCGATGTATGGAAGCGTCGGCGCCAACGGACAATCAACCGACCAAAAGCTGGCTCAAGTCGACATTGCGACCATACCTGGCCGCGTCGGACAGCAACTCCGCAACGAGTTCATCTATCAATCCACGGCCGGCGGCGATCCGCTGGAGCCTGCATACCGTCTCGAAGTCGCGATTCGTGAATCCGTATCATCGACGCTTGTCGTCATCACCGGCGAAGCGCGCGGACAGGTCTACAATCTGGATGCATCCTTCAGGCTGGTACGCATCGCGGACAGCCAAGTCGTTCTGGAGGGCAAAAGTCACGCGCGCGCCGGTTTTGAGCGTTTCAAGTCCGTCTTCTCAAACGTTCGCGCACGCCAGGAGGCCGAAGATCGGGCGGCTAAGACAATTGGCGAGGAATTGAAGACGCGCGTCGCCGCCTACCTTTCGACAACTGCCTGACCCGGGCAGGTTTTACCTCATGGTTGCCGTCAAGGCTCATCAGGCGTCAAGCTTCCTCAACTCCACACAGTCTGGCATCTGCGCCTATCTCATCTACGGCTCTGACGCCGGACTCGTCTCCGAGCGCGGCCAGCAATTGGCGCGTACGATCGCCGCGCGCGAACAGCCGCCGGGAGAGATCGTGCGCGTCGAGGACGCCGATCTGGAGGCAAACTCCGACCGGCTCGCGCTTGAGCTCTGCACAATCCCGATGTTTGGTGGCCGCAAGATTGTCCGGACGCAAACCAGCCGCCGCCTGACATCCGCCGATTTAAAGCCGCTGATCCAGGGCGAACCACTCGCAGGTATTCTGATTGTCGAAGCGGGAAACCTCAAAAAGGACGACGCCACGCGTCTCCTTTTTGAGAAATCACCGCAAGCAGCCGCAATCCCCTGCTACGCTGACGAAGCATCAAATCTCAATCACCTCATCACGGAGATCCTCGGTGCGCACGATCTGAAAATCAATCCGGAAGCGCGGCAGTATCTGGTCTCCCGGCTCGGAGCCGATCGGATGATGTCACGCGGAGAGATCGAGAAGCTGGCTCTCTACGCTGCGGGCACAGGCCAAGTCAGCGAAGATGATATCGAGATGATCGTCGGCGATGCCTCGGAACTTGCGATCGACGTCGTCGTCCAGGCTACGGCTTCCGGCGATGCGGCCCAAGCGGTCGAACAGCTCTTTCGTGCGTTGTCTGCCGGGGAGAACGCGCAAACCTGCATCCTCGCCCTCCAGCGCCACTTCGTCCGACTTCACCGGCTGCGCACTGCAATCGACAAGGGCCGGTCCGTGGATGCTGTTATCCAAGAGCTGCGTCCGCCACTCCACTTCAAGCAGAAGGACAGGATCGCAGCACAATGCAGGAACTGGCGCGGCCCGGCTCTCAATTCGGCGCTCGATTCCATCGCACAGGCTGCCCGCGCCGCGCGCCTCAACGCGGCCCTCGAAGACGTACTGGCCGAGCGTCTCGTTCTGTCGCTGGCCCGGCTGGCGCGCAGCCAACACGCCTCCACGCGCTGAACAAAACACCAGCCCCCGTCCTTCATGACGATCAGGTTGCCATCTGAGACCATGCCCCTATAGTCCGCACCGCCAAACGGGGGACCCAGGGATGACAACTTTGCGCTACGACGTCGCCGCCATCGGCAACGCCATCGTCGACATCATCGGCCGGTGCGACGACGCTTTCCTCGAACGCCACGGCGCCACGAAGGGCCATATGCGCCTCGTAGACGTCCCAACCGTCCAGAAGCTTTATGATGAAATGGGCCCCGCCATCGAAATCTCTGGAGGATCTGCGGCCAACACGATGGTCGGCGTGTCATCCTTCGGGGGACGATCGGCCTTTATCGGCAAAGTCGCCGCGGACGAGTTCGGCCGCATTTTCCGTCATGACATCTCGGCTGCCGGAGTCGATTTCAAGACACCGCCTTCATCCAACGGCGCCCCGACCTCCCGCTCGCTGATACTCGTCACACCCGATGGCGAGCGCACCATGAATACGTTTCTCGGCATCTCCACTGAGCTGGATGGCGGCGAGGTCGACGCCGGCACCATCGCGGCCGCCAACATAATCTACCTGGAAGGCTACCTCTTCGATCAGCCTCAGGCTAAAGCGGCGTTCCGTCAGGCCGCCCAAATCGCCGAACGCGCGGGACGAAAAGTGGCCCTGACGCTGTCGGATTCCTTCTGTGTCGATCGCCATCGCAGCGAGTTTGTCGACCTCATTCGTTCTGGCGTCGATATCCTTTTTGCGAACGAGAGCGAGATCACGTCCCTGTATGAGACCGCGGACTTCGCCGAAGCCGCACGACGCGCGGCCACTGACGTCCCCCTCGCCGTGCTCACCCGATCAGCTGCCGGATCGATCATTTTCGCTGAGGGACAGTTCCATGAGATTGCAGCGGCTCCGGTCGCCAAGGTCGTCGACACCACCGGTGCGGGTGATCTGTATGCCGCAGGATTTCTCTTCGGTCTGGCGAAGACTGGCGATCTCGCAATCGCCGGCCAGCTGGGAAGCCTCGCGGCATCCGAAATCATCAGCCATATCGGCGCCCGGCCCGAAACAAATCTCGGTCTACTTGCCCGCGAATTTCGCCTCATCGAGTGATATCCCGCCCCGAGAATTACAATTGGGGACGATATATAGTCATCATCAGGGTTGTATCTCAATTCTCACCATTTGTTCTCTGAAGATACAATCTAACGGTGTTTTTTCGCAACAGAAACAGCTTGTTCCAGGCGTTTGTTTATTTCCGATCAATTAATCTCCCTGGAAATTCGATTTTTATCTGTCAGTCTTCCCAGGTAATTCAGAGCTCGATTCGGAAAGGCTACAAATCCATGAGCAGGAAAACCGCGCTGCGCGGACGCCCTGTGGGATCGGGTGTCGATGATTCAGAACGCCTGGCAAAGATCAGCCGATTGATCGCAGACAACCCGGGAATGAAACCGACAACCGCGATCCGCGCGATCGGAATTCAGGACGAATCCACGATCCGCCGTTTGCGTGACAAGTACAACTCGGGATGCCAGGCGGGGCGCCCGCCGGCGACTGCCGGGACTGAAGCGCCAGCAGCCCGCAGCATCGCTCTGCGGACAGCCTCCGGAACAGTCCGGTCTGAACAGCCCAGCTTGCAGCGCGCCGCGCGGCCGATACACACGCATCCCTGCAACATCGAGGCTTTGCCGGCCGACGCCGCCATGCCTGGAAGAGACCTGTTTGCAGCGTTCTATTCGGCCGGGATGACAACGGCGCACCTTGCCATCCAAATGCAGTTCAAGGCGCTGTCATGGGCTCTCGAAGGATCGCCCGCCATGTGTTTCCTACGAACTCAGGCGGTCCTCGACCGGATGCTTGCGGCTGCGAACGACGATAGTACGGCGACCTCGTCGCCCATCCGCCACTAGATTCAAGCACCTCAACGACCCGGCATTGCACCCGGATACTAGCGGCCGCTCCCCACGCGGCCATTTTTTTGTCTTGCTCACAGCTTGCGGAGCGCCACGAACTCAACGCGGTGATTGGCCGTCTTTTTCAAGATCAGCCGCGCCCGCTGTCGTGTGGGAAGAATATTCTCTTCCAGATTTTTCAAGTTGATACTCGACCACAACTCGAGCGCCCGCTGGGTCGCCACCTCATGAGATAGGTTGGCGTACTGGTGGAAATAAGCGCCGGGATCGCGGAACGCCGTCGAGCGCAACCGCATGAACCGTTCCAGATACCACTCCTCAATCACCTCGGGCTCGGCATCGATGTAAATCGAGAAATCGAAGAAGTCCGAAACGAAAGGTATTCCCTCGCCATCGCGAGGCAGACCACCGGGCTGGAGGACGTTCAGACCCTCGACAATCAGAATGTCGGGCCGCTCTATGATCAGCATCTGACCTGGCAGGATATCGTAGTGAAAATGAGAGTAGACCGGCGCAGCCACGGCGTTCTTGCCCGACTTTACGTCCGCCAGAAAGTTCAGAAGCCTTGCCGTGTCGAAGCTCTCCGGAAAGCCCTTACGGTTCATGATGCCCCGGGCTTCGAGCTCCGCGTTGGGCAACAAAAAACCATCCGTCGTAATGAGGTCAACGCGGGGATGATCCGGCCAGCGCGCCAGTAGCGCTTTGAGGACGCGCGCGGTGGTGCTTTTGCCCACCGCCACCGATCCTGCCACC
>CAZZPH010000076.1:0-4078 GCA_964655725.1 uncultured Hyphomicrobium sp. | reverse complement strand
ATAATAAACGGAACCCGTCTTTCGGTCTGCCCGAGGAAGGTTGACGTCACCGCGTGGAGCTTTTGCGATGCCGCCACGTAGAGATTGAGGAGGCGGGACATGGGCAGATAGATCTGCTCGACCTCCTCCACCGACAGTTCCTCGATGATACCCGACAATTGCTCCAGCTCATGGAGCTCAAGCGTCATGGGCGTATCGGCACGCAAACGCGCCCAGTCCGCTCGGCTGATTTGCAGGTAAGGCGAGAATTGCAGCTCTCCGCCGCCATCGGATACCTGAAGGCCGTCCTGCACGGCCTTACGCTTCATCCGGCTGCGCGCAGCGCCCTTCTTCTTGCTTGCCGGCCGCTCAAGTGCCCTGCGCATCATCGCGACCTACCCGACAAAAAACGACCACTCACCCCTCACAACAGCTCAACGAAGCCGCGTAGCCTTCTCAGCCAGTCCTGAGGTTCCCTGACGTTTCTGCAGAACCTCCAGGACGTCCTCAAATCTCACTTCGCGTGCCTCGAGGAGAACGAGCAGGTGATAGATGAGATCAGCGGCCTCTGCCTTGAGGGCTTCGTCGGTCCCGGCCACGCCCGCAATGAGAGTTTCGACCGCCTCCTCCCCCAGCTTCCGCGCGCAACGTTCGGCACCGGAATCGAGAAGTTGACGCGTATATGACGCGTCCGCGCTGGCAAGGCGCCGCGCTCGGATCGTCTCGGCCAGTCCTTTGAGAATGTCGTCAGCCATGGGCTCCACACTACGTGCCCGAGAGCAACCAGGCGGCGGCGGCCACCGCAATGCCAGGGCGATTGCCCCACAACTCCCATCAGGTCAAGCCTCAAGCACACTCAGCACTAACGCTGGCGTGCATCAGCCGCCCGGAATGCCTGTCAGGCGCATCCGGATGTACTCGAGCTGATCGAAGTTGCCGTATTTGATGCTGATATGGCCACTTTCACCCGAACCGCGCTTGATCTCGACCTTGAGCCCCAGGGTATCTGTCAGCTCTTTTTCAAAGGCCCGGGTGTCGGGATCTTTGTCGCGGACTTTGCGGGTTGTGGAGCCTGCCTCGCCAATCGGTCCCGCCTGAACGAGGGCTTCCACCTCGCGAACGTTGAGGCCCTGGTCGATGATATGCCGGGCCATCGCTTCCGCATCCTGGCGGCCGACAAGCGCACGCGCGTGACCCGCGGTCAATGCTCCTGACTGCACGAGCTCCTGGACTTCGGCGGGTAGCTTCAGCAGCCGCAGCGTATTGGTCACATGACTGCGGCTCTTGCCGATAATGTCCGCGACCTGCTCCTGACTGTAGCCGAAACGTTCGATCAGTTCACGGTACCCCGACGCTTCTTCGATAGCGTTGAGATCGGAGCGCTGAACGTTCTCGATGATCGCAAGTTCGAGGACTTCCTTGTCCGAAAGACTGCGAACGATCACAGGTACGGTATGCAGACCGGCCTTCTGTGCGGCACGCCAGCGGCGCTCGCCGGCGACGATCTCCATGAGATGTGGTTCGTCTGGATCAGGCCGCACGATAATGGGCTGCAGGAGCCCACGGGCACGAATGGAATCGGCAAGCTCGGCGAGCTCGTCCTCACGGAAATCCCGGCGCGGATTGAACCGGCCACCCTTCAGCTGATCCGTTCCAACCTGGCGATGTTCGCCATCGATCGGCAAGTGCTGGCCACCGGCCGGGGCATCGCCGATGAGGGAGGCAAGGCCGCGCCCAAGGCGGCTTTTCTGAAGGGGCACATTCATGGATTCTCGGACCTCGAACGGCGTCGATTGTTGTCACTTACACTGCACGAACCACAAAACACCTGCGGCCACCAGATCGTCATGCCGCTTTCGTCTGACGCTCACGCTCAATGATCTCGGTGGCCAGGCGAATATAGGCTTGGCTCCCCGCACAGTCGTAATCGTAGAGCAGGATAGGCTTGCCGTGCGACGGCGCCTCGGCAACGCGCGTGTTGCGCGGAATGACCGACTGATAGACCTTCGATCCAAAAAACGAGCGAACGTTGTCGGCCACTTCGCGCGACAATGACGTGCGCGCATCGTGCATCGTGAGAACCACTCCTTGGATCTCGAGCGCGGGATTGAGCGTGGCGCGGATCTGTTCGATGGAATCCTTGAGCTGTGAGATTCCTTCAAGGGCGAAGAATTCGCATTGCACCGGTACGATCACCGCGTTCGCGGCGGCCAGTGCGTTGAGCGTCAGAAGATTGAGTGAGGGCGGACAATCAATCAGGATGTAGCTGAATGCCGTGATATCTGAGCGCACCCGCGAATGACCGACGAGTGCTGTCACGGCGTCACGCAGCTTATAGGGCCGACCCTGATCGCCCATCAGGTCATGCTCCAGACCAACGAGATCACTGTTGGCTGGAACGACAGATAGTCCCGGCACCGCTGTTGGAAGAGCGACATCGGCGATCGTGGCGCCGCCGATGAGGACGTCATACGCGGTTCTTGAGCGGCTTTCGGGAGCAATGCCCAGACCTGTGGACGCATTGCCTTGAGGGTCGAGATCAATCACGAGAACCTGCTCGCCGACGGCGGCCAGCGCCGTGCCGAGATTGATGGCGGTCGTGGTCTTGCCCACACCGCCCTTCTGATTGGCAATGGCCAGAACTCTGAGCCGATGCCCACTCGAATCCATTCCGGTCACGGGCCATGCCCTCCGTTCTCGACATGCGCGGAGCGGTGCTTGAGCTCACGCACACAAACTATGTTTCCGGCTGCGTCCGTCACGCTCGCTCGCAGCTCGGCACGAAACGACCAGATCAACCGCGCCTGCTCGATGTCCTTCTCGGCGTCACGGCCCTTTAGAAAAATCCCCAGTGTCGTGTCCTGCCAGAAGGGACAGGCGAGGCCTAACAGCCGATCGAGCGGAGCCAAAGCGCGCGCCGATATGACGTCAACTTTGCCAACTCTAGCCTGAGTCGAGGGCAATTCGATCCTCGTCCCCAAGATCTCCACAGGCACGCCGACCTGCCGGGCGACCTCCCGCAGAAACGCCGCCTTGCGCGTATCAGATTCCAGAAGAATGAAACGGGGGGCATCGGACCGCGGCCGATCGTTTGGGAAGCCCTCCGACATCAGGATGGCCATAACCAGGCCGGGAAATCCCGCGCCAGATCCCAAATCCAGCCAGGTGCCAACCCCCGCTGGTGCGATCCTGACGAGTTGAGCCGAATCCGCGATGTGGCGGTGCCAAATGCTCTCGAGGGTGGCTGGCGAGACGAGTTGAACGGCCTTCTGCCACTGGACCAGCAGGCGCACGTAAGTTTCGAATTTCGCTATCGTTTCACGTGAAGCGCCAAAGGCACGCTGAAAGTCGTCTGGCCCCTCGATTTTGGGCACGGTGCCCTCTGCACGGCCCGTCGCAGGTCGATCGTTCATGCCGTTGCCCGAAACCCAGCACGCTTCAATGCGACCAGAATCAAGGTCAGCGCGGCCGGGGTCATACCGTCAATCCGCTGAGCTTGAGCGAGAGACCCGGGCCGGTGCTGCGCCAGCTTCTGACGGGCTTCGTTCGACAATCCAGAGACAGACCCATAGTCGAAATCAGCCGGAATGAGGATCGCTTCGTCGCGCTTGAGGGCCGCAACGTCCTCGTCCTGCCGCCGGACGTAAGAGGCATAGCGGGCATCGACCGCCAATTGCCCGGCAATCGCCGGTTCAATCTTCCCAAGTTCAGGCCAGATGCCCGCAAGCACGAGCGGTGTAACATCCGGCAGAGCCAGTAGGTCGAAGGCCGACCGGCGCCGGCCGTCCTGATTGATCGCCACGCCATGCCGCGCCAGCTCGGCCGGCGTCGCCGAGATCGCCTCCAACTGAGCCCGGCCGCGGGCCAGCGCGGCTTGGCGTGACTCAAATCTCGCAGCTCTAGATGAACATATACAACCCAAGTCGATGCCCAAAGGCGTCAATCGCTGATCGGCATTGTCGGCCCGCAAGCGCAGACGGAACTCGGCACGCGACGTAAACATCCGATACGGCTCGCTGACGCCCTTCGTCACGAGATCGTCGATCATCACGCCGATGTAGGCCTGCGACCGCGACAGCACGAAGGTCTCAGCGCCCCC
>CAZZPH010000075.1:0-10109 GCA_964655725.1 uncultured Hyphomicrobium sp. | reverse complement strand
CCGTGGGCGATCTTTCCCTGGCGATCAAGCGAACGCTGGAGGATGGATTTGCGCACGTCCGCCTGCGCGGCGAAGTGTCGGGTTATCGCGGGCCACATGCCTCCGGGCATTGCTATTTCACACTCAAGGACGACAAGGCGCGGATCGACGCCGTGGTCTGGAAAGGTGTTTGGGGGCGGCTCAAAATCAAACCTGAAGAGGGTATGGAGGTCGTCGTCACCGGCAAGGTGTCGTCGTTCCCCGGCTCGTCGAAATACCAGATCGTTGTCGAAGCCCTTGAGCCCGCCGGCGCCGGAGCGCTCATGGCGCTGCTGGAGGAGCGCAAGCAACGGTTCGCCGCAGAAGGCCTGTTCGATGCCGCGCGCAAGAAGACCTTGCCCTTTCTGCCACGGGTCGTTGGCATTGTGACGTCGCCGACCGGTGCCGTCATTCGCGATATGCTGCACGGCTTCGCCGAACGATTTCCCACCCATGTGATTGTCTGGCCGGTCCGCGTGCAGGGTGAGGGCAGTGCTGCCGAAGTGGCCGCTGCAATCCGCGGGTTCAACGCTCTCGGCCCGTCCAGTCCTCTCCCAGTGCCCGACGTGCTCATCGTTGCCCGGGGCGGCGGCAGCCTGGAGGATCTGTGGGGCTTTAACGACGAGGCCGTCGTGCGCGCCGCGGCCGAGAGCCGAATTCCGCTCATCTCAGCCGTGGGGCACGAGACCGACTGGACACTTATCGATCTCGTCGCCGACGCGCGGGCTCCCACCCCGACGAAAGCCGCAGAATGGGCGGTGCCGAAGTATTCTGAGCTGATCGCCGAGACGAGCGACCTCCACGCGCGGCTGCGCGTCGCCGCACGGCGCATGCTGGAGGCCCAGCGCACCCATCTCAAAGCCGCCGCACGGGGGCTGCCACGGCCGGAGGATCTGATTGCCCTGCCGCGCCAGCGCTTCGATGCCTTCGACCAACGCCTCGCGCGTGCGCTGCTGGCCAACACGCGCGCTCATGGAATGCGCCACGCCAAGATCTCCGGCCGGCTCGATGCCCGTCTGCTTTCGACCCTCATCGAGCGCAGGGACAGGCGACTGAGCGAATGCTTCCAGAATGCGAGGTCCGCACTCACCCGCATCGCGGGCAACAGACGCCTGCGCTTTGAACGCGTCGGCGGACGGCTCCGGCCCGAGACACTTCGCCAGCAGCTCGAAACCCGACGCCGATCACTCGACGCACACGCAAAGCTGCTCGTATCGCTCAGCTACCAGAGCGTACTGGCGCGCGGATTTGCGATCGTGCGCGACGAGACGGGTGCCATGGTTCGTCTTTCCGAAGGCCTTACCGAAGGGCAATACCTTGAGCTGGAATTCACCGACGGACGCGCACCGGTCGCGGTGGGGGCATCAAAAAGCGCCTCGCGGGACACCCGCCAAACCTCATCTCCTGGAAAGCCCGGCCGCGGCGGACAGGGTTCACTCTTCTAACTGGCTGAAAGACACACCCTCCTTTTTGAATCACCGCCCCTTGACGCGCTTGTGGGGATTGGCGATTTGAGTATAGAGGCGCTGAGCGCCGGCACGCTGACCCCCGGCACCAAGACACCACCCAGCCGCGTAAAGGACCCTAAGATGAATAGGTTGGAACGACTGTTCGGCGGTGGCAGCGAGGCGCGCGTCAGATACATGGCTGGTGAATTCAAGGTCTTATCTCCCGGCGACTTCGTGCGGTGCGCCGTCACCGGTGAGCGCATCGATCTCACAGAGCTGAAATACTGGAACGTCGATCTGCAGGAGCCGTACGCGAGTGCTGAGATCTCCATGCGGCGCTACCTTGAGAAGAACAGGAGCCCCTGATCCGGCCGGCGTCGCGCTAACCGCCGTCACCCGTCCGGACGCGAACGATCAGATCAACGAGACGATCCAATCCATCGCCGTCGAATTTGATGGAGACCGGCAAAATTCGCGACTGCGCCGCAAGCTCAGCCTGCACGCCCTGTGAACCTGCAAGCCGCGCCAGATCCTTTTCCGTCGTCATGAGTTGCAGGCCCCGCGAACGGGCTTCGTCGAGAAGTGCCCGTGCCTCAACGTCAGTGAAGACGTGATGATCCGCGAATTCCCGGCGCACCTCCACCGTAGCGCCCGCGCGCTCGGCCAGATCGAAGAAGCGGTCGGGATGTCCAATTCCGCAGTAGGCGAGGACGCGCGCGCCGTCCAATGAACCGGCCGGGCAATCCGCAACTGCCTGTGCGCAGAGCACCATCGCCGTCGTGCGTGCGACAACCCACTGCCGCAGGTATTCGGTGCCAGGGCCATGACCGAGTATCACGATTGCATCAACGAGACCGAGTTGGAACTGGAGGGGAGCACGTAGGGGCCCCGACGGAATGACCTGGCCATTCCCGAAACCGCGCCGGCCGTCGATGAGCGCGATGGAGATATCCTTCGACAGATGAGGATTCTGCAGACCATCGTCCATGACGATAACGTCGGCAACAATGCCCGATGTCGACAAAGCCCGGGCGCCCTCCGCACGATTGGCCGCGACCATGACGGGAGCGTGCCGCGCCAGAAGCAGCGCCTCATCGCCGACGTCGCGGCTGGTGTGCCGGGTACTCTCAACCAAACGGGGCGCACGGTCTTGAGACCCATACCCGCGCGTGAGGAACACTGGCACTGCACCACGCCGCCCTAAAGCCTCGGCGATTGAAATGGCCAGCGGTGTCTTGCCCGTGCCACCGGCTGTGAAATTACCCACGCAGACGACCGTCTGCGGCGCCCGCCAGGGCTTTGCCCGCTGCAGGCGCCGGCGGGCGATGGTGCCCCAGATCCAGGCCACAGGTGTTAGCAGACGCGCCTGCCAACTGCCGGCACGGCCGTACCACCAACCTGGCTCACGAACAGGCACGCCTCAGCCCCGGTTCTCCGGCCAAGTCCTGGGGCTGCGTATGGACAGAATAGCTTTCGGCCTTCGCAGTCGGCAGGAATGGTGTGATTTCGTCGAGCGAGCGCGCAAGCGCCCCTCCGAGTTCATTGACGGCAGCGCGCGCACCTGAGGCAACCGTTTCGCGCCGCTGTCGATCGTTGAGGAGCGATAGCGCTTCCTCAGCGAGGTCCTTCGCATTCGTAACCACCACAACGCCCTTGTGCCGCCGGAGTGCATCGTGGATGTCACGGAAATTGTGAATATGAGGACCTGTCAATACCGCGGCCTCATGGCGGATCGCCTCGACGGGGTTCTGCCCTCCGTGAGAAACGAGCGATCCCCCCATGAACACCACACTCGTGGCAGCGTAGAACAGACCCATCTCCCCGATCGTGTCGGCAACATAGACATCTGTGCTGGCTGTCGGCAAAGCCCCGAGTGATCGCTGCGCAACGGACAATCCCATCGCCTTCAGTGCCTCCGTCACGGCGGTGCCGCGCTCAGGATGGCGGGGCACGATAATCGTGCACAGATCGGGCACGTGGCGCTTCATGATCCGATGCGCCTCGCCTGCGATCATCTCCTCGCCCTCGTGGGTGCTGGCGGCGACAAGAACAGGCCGTGCGCCCAGCGCGCCCGTCAGTCGCTCAAGGTCGGCCTCGTAAACATGCGGGGCGGGTGCATCGAGCTTGATATTGCCCGCCACAACAACCCGGCGGCCGCCAAAATAGGCATATTGCCGCCCGAGCTTGTCGTTCTGGGCAAGGATGAGTGAAAACCGGCCAAACAGAGCCCGCGCTGATCGTCTGGCGCGCAACCACCGGCGATAGGTCCGCGGTGACATGCGCGCATTGACCAGGACCATGGGAATGTTTCGCTGATCCGCCCCGAGGATGAGATTGGGCCAGATCTCCGATTCAGCGAAGATCGCCAAATCCGGCCGCCAGTGGTCGAGAAATCGCGCCGTGGACTGTGGCGTGTCGAGCGGCGCGTATTGATGAGTGGCAACGGCTCCCAGCCGCGATTCCGCAATCGCCGCGGACGTCACGGTGCCTGATGTGAGAAGCACGTTCAGGTCCGGCCGCGTCCGGTGCAGTTCCGCGATGAGCGGCACAACGGCATTCGTTTCGCCAACGCTCGCCGCATGCACCCAAACGAGAGGACCATCGGACCGAGGCCGCATGGCATCTGCGCGCCGTTCGTTGAACCGCGCGGGATCTTCCTTGCCCTTCCGCGCCCTGTATTGGAGCAGAAGGGGACTGGCCTTCTCAAAGGCTGACATGCCGAGGCGATAGGCCTTGAGCGTGAAGCCCGGAGATGGAGGGGGATTGAAGGCGGCCGGTGATGCGCGCCCCACATCCGCCCCCGCCATGGCATACGCGCGCACTGTGGCCGCTGCGAGCCGATTTTCGACCTCCTGCCGGTAGCCTTCCAGCGCCTCTGGACCAGACTCGCGCGGAACGTATACAGGCTCGCCATAGGCATAAGCCAACCGCGAATAAGGCAGGTTGATCGTCATCCGGCTCCAGGTATCGAAGGAAAGGAATCGCGATGTCGCTGCGGCCATGGGCACGATGGGCCGCCCTGACAGCCGAGCCAGCGTGATGATGCCCTCGCCGCACCGGCGCGCGGGCCCGGGTGGCACGTCGGCCGTCATGACCCACGCCTTGCCGTCCGCCAGGCACCGAACGGCCGCCCGCAGCGCCGCCGCGCCGCCGCGTTCCCTGCGCCGCCCGCCTGCACCCGCACCCCGGACCAGTTCGACGTCCAATGCAGCAAGCGCTGCTGCCAGCAGTTCGGCATCCCCATGACGCGCTACGACCGCAGCGACGGGCACGCTTGGCCGCTGCATCGCGGTCATCATGAACTGTCCATGCCAGATCGCCACGATAACGGGCTGATCAGCATCGAATCGCAGATAACCCTCGGGTGGCTCGGCGACCACAGTCGAAGTGCGATGAACGAACTTGATGTAGCGGGCCAGGGATCGTCCGATGAGCCCCTTAAACCGACCCTTCGCGACGGACAGTGTCGTCATTGACCGTTCTGCCTCATCCCCACTTGCGGCGGAAATACCCGAAGCGGTGGCGCTTCTGCCTCTCTGGACCTTGTTGCAGGTTCCCGCCCCGAAATCCAATCGAAATGAGCCTCATCCACCTCCATCCAAGATTTTCCTCGACACGGAATTGCCAGCTTGCTCTCTACGCCCGGGACCGGGATGAAACGCAAACGGGACGATCGCATCGGGGCATGCCGACTTCGTGGAAACGATTAAAGCGCCGCCTGCGTGGCGCCACCGCCGCGTCCCGCAAGGCTGTCAGTTCCGGTCTGCCGGCCGGGGTGCGCGATGCCCTCGCACCTGCCGTGCATTATCTGGACATGTTGCTATTCGACCACCTTGTTATCCGCCTAGTGTTCCCCAATCGACACAAGCTGTCCCACACTGCCTGGCGAAGCGCTCAGCCCCTACCCCATCAGATCAATACCCTAAAAAATCTTGGGATTCGGACCGTCATCAATTTGCGGGGCAATGAGGGCACGACGACCTATCGCCTTGAGCGCGCCGCCTGCCGCCAGTCGGGTCTGCACTTCGTCGACTACCGTCTTCGCAGCCGGGCGGCGCCGACACGTATGGAAATTCATGGGTTGCGCGACATGTTCGCCGCGGTGGAGCCCCCTATCCTCATTCACTGCAAATCAGGGGCGGACCGGGCGGGACTGGCCAGCGTCCTCTACCGGCACATTGTCGACGGCGTTCCCATCGCGGAGGCCAAACGCGAGTTGAGCCTGCGCTACGGGCACATCCGTCAGGCCGACACGGGCATTCTGGACTATTTCTTCGAACGCTACCTCGAACATGCACAGCACGACCCGATCGACTTTTTCGCCTGGGTCGACCAGCACTACGACCCCGAAGAGGTCCGTCAATCCTTCCACGCCAACAGATGGGCCAACCGCCTCGTCAACGGGATCCTAAGGCGTGAGTGATGCATCAGCAGCGTCGGAAGCCGCAGCATCTTCTGGTTCCGGTCCCGAAGCACCTGGGCTCAAGAACTGAGCGCTCGCGAGCCGGGTGTAGACACCGTCGCGCGCTATCAGTTCGGCGTGGCGGCCCATCTCCACGATCCGCCCATCCTCCATCACACAAATGAAATCGGCATTCTCAACAGTGGAGAGCCGGTGCGCGATGACGAGCGTCGTGCGATTGCGGGCGAACTCGGCGAGCGCGCGCTGAACAGCACTTTCGGATTCAGCATCAAGCGCACTCGTCGCCTCATCGAGCAACAGGATCGGGGCATTCTTCAAGATGGCGCGGGCCAGGGCGAGGCGTTGGCGCTGCCCGCCAGAAAGGCGCGAGCCCGAATCGCCGATCTCGGTCTCATAGCCCTGCGGCTGCTGCATGATAAAATCGTGCGCGGCCGCGGCGCGTGCCGCCGCCTCGATTTCTGCCGCGCTTGCATTCATGCGCCCTAATGCGATGTTGCTGCGGATGGTATCATCAAACAGCGTCACGTCTTGGCTGACGATGGCAATCGCATTGCGCAGCGAACTGACCGTGACGTCGCGGATGTCCTGCCCGTCAATCCGGATCGCGCCGTGCGTGACGTCAAAAAGCCGTGGCACCAGATTGATCACCGTCGATTTACCGGCACCGGACCTGCCCACAATAGCCACGGTTTGTCCGCCGCCCACACGCAGAGTGAATCCGGTGACCGCGGGAATGTCCGGTCCGCCAGCATAGCCAAAGCCCACATTGTCGAACGTGATGTCACCTTGGCTGACGTTGAGCGGCTTGGCTCCAGGCTTGTCAACGATATGGGGCTTTTCGTCGAGCACGCCATAGAGGCTCTCGGCCGCTGCGAGCCCCTCCTGAACCCTCCCCACGAGGTTGCCCATCGCACGGATGGGCTGGGCCGACATCAACAGAGCGGTCGTAAATCCCATGAAATCGCCCACCGTCGAATCGCCGTTGGCGATCCGCCAGTACGCGAGCCAGATCACGCCAGCGACTGCCAGCCCCGCGAGCGCCTCCAACAGGGCCTCGAGCCGGGCTCGATTGGAAACGGCCTTAATGCGCAATTTGATGACACGGTCGAAGCTGCCCGCGACGAGAGTGCTGGCATACTCTTCCAGTCTGAAGGTTTTGATCAGCCGGGCACCGCTAAGCTTTTCGCCAAGATTTTGAGTGAGGCCGCCAAGTTCCACCTGCGTTCGCGACGCGTTTGTCCGCAGCCGCTTGGCAATGACGGCGATAGGCAGCGCGGCGAACGGATACAGCACCAGCACCACCAGCGACATCACCCAGTCCAGATAAATCATCGCACCGACAAGCGCGACAACCGACAACGCATCGCGGACCAGAGTATTGACCGAAGCGAGCGTGGCCTGCTGGATGAACGTGACATCGTTGGTCAGTTTGGACATCAGCCGTCCGGGGGAATCGCGGACCAGACGGCCGAAATCAGCGCACATCAAGTGCGAGAACGCCGTCTTCTGGATTTCACCCGACATCCGCAGAACAATGCTCTGCGTCTTGACCGTGGCCAGATAGAGGAACGTGCTGCGCAGGAGGGTAATCACGATGATTGCCATCAGAACGACTGGCAGGTCCGTGACGTCGCCTTGCATCAGAGTATCGAAGGCATACTTGATAATGATCGGATAGCCGCCTGTCGCCGCTGCGAGAACAGCGGTCAGCAGCACAGCCACGATCAACTCCCGCCAACGCGGCGCGATCCAGTCGCGAAAGAACCTTCCGAGAAGTCCACGCGCTTGCGCGTTCAGCTTCATCCTGGCCGGTTTGTTCGGCTTCACTTTGGCTTGCGGCACGGCGGGCTCATCGGTCCCTTCTGAAATGCCGGGAGGGAGGTCACCCAAGTCGCAGCCTCTTGAAGTTGCGCCAGCCCAAATTCTGGCGGCCTTGACACCGCGCGGTGCGAGGATCGTCCGGAATTGTGCCTAGCCTAGATTGGGCCCATTTGGAAATGGCGTAGTGCCAATTCGACCGCCCCTCGTGCCGGCGACGAGGCCGGGGGGCAGCGAAGCCCCCTCCCCCGTTCCCAGATCTCGTGACCAGATCATCTGACAAGGTTTCGCGGCCAAACAGGCCATAGGGCCGGCCATTCATAACGGCGAATGCTGGAGTGCCGCGTGTGGATCGAGAAGGCGGTGAAGATGCACGATGAAATAGCGCATGGCGGCATTGTCGACGGTGCGCTGCGCCGCAGCCTTCCAGGCGGCGTACGCCGACGCATAGTCGGGGTAGATGCCTACGATATCGAGAGCCTGCAGGTCGCGAAAGGTCAAGCCGTCGAGCCTGTCTAATTCGCCGCCAAATACCAGATGCAGGAGTTGGGGCGCAGATGCCTGCGGATCGTCCGTTCGTCCCGGACCTGGCTGGTCGTCCATTGGTTTCACCTCACAATCGGCATGCCTCGCACCGACGGCGTCAGCAACGTGCCGGCACCACCTGGGCGAGCAGAATATACACGGGAAATCAAACGCATGTTCCATGCCGAAATAGCGCAACTGGCCTCTGCCGGCCCCCTGAGGAGCCCGCCCTGCGCTTCCGCAGCATTTTTGAATGTCGTGCGGGTGCCCGATAGCCGCGACACAGGGCTCACCGTCCCGATAGCACGGTGTCCGTCCGGCAAATCGTGCTGGCCTATTTCGCCAGCACCATCACTTCCAGGCCGACAATGAGTGCGACCAGAAGCATCACCAGCACCCAAAGCGCTGCATTCTCGAGCCGAGGCTCTGTCATGACACCTTACCCCTCACCAAACAGGGTCGAGTAACCACATCCTTATGTTACCGTCGCTTTTTTGGAAATCGAAGCTTTTTTTTGGCCGGGCCCGGGTCATACACAGGCTTGGGACCCCCAGAGCGGCTGGATGTCCTTACCACCTTTGACGATTTGCCCCGGCGGCGGCATTTGGCTAGCGTTCCGCAAAATCCCAGCAGAAGGCAGCCGTCTCCCGATGTCCACCTCCCCCTACGCGACGAATCTGGACAAATCGCCCGCCAACCACCAGCCGCTCACACCGCTCAATTTCCTTACGCGCACGGCTGCAATCTTTCCCGATCATACCGCGGTGATACATGGGTCCAGCCGCTACTCGTACCGCACATTCTTTGAGCGCTGCCGGAGACTTGCGTCGGCGTTGTCGAACTATGGAATCGGACCGGGCCATACCGTGTCCGTGATGCTGTCCAATACGCCTCCGATGCTTGAGGCCCACTACGCGGTTCCCATGGTCGGCGCGGTTTTGCACTCCATCAACACGCGCCTCGACGCCACGATCATCGCCTTTCAGATCGACCATGCCGAATCACGGCTGATCATCACAGACCGGGAGTTTGCCCCTGTCATGCGCGAAGCGCTGGCGCGGACCAAATCACACCCGATCGTGATCGACTACGATGACCCGCAGTTTCCCGGACTGGGACCTGCCCTTTCCACGATCGACTATGAGGTGCTGCTGGCGGATTCAGATCCCGACTTCGCGTGGCGCGCGCCGGTGGATGAATGGGAGGCGATCTCCCTCAACTATACATCGGGCACCACCGGAAACCCTAAAGGCGTCGTCTACCATCACCGCGGCGCCGCTCTGATGTGCTATTCGAATACGATTGCAACCGGCATGGGCCGCCACCCCGTCTACTTGTGGACCCTGCCGATGTTTCACTGCAACGGATGGTGCTTCACCTGGTCCATCGCCCTGGTCGCGGGCACCCACGTCTGCTTGCGTTGGGTGCGTGCGAAAGCGATGTATGATGCCATCGCTGAGCATCAGGTCACCAATATTTCGGGCGCGCCGATCGTAATGTCGACGCTCCTCAATGCCGATCCCAGCGAACGCCGGGAAATTTCGCATCGCGTCGCCTTCAACCACGCCGCCGCTCCCCCGCCCCAGGCGGTGCTCGATCAGATGATCGCGGCAGGGTTCGAACTCACGCACCTCTATGGCCTGACGGAAACCTATGGGCCGGCCTCTATCAACGAGTGGAACCGGAACTGGGACACGCTGGACGACAATTCCAGGGCGCGACTGCGCATCCGCCAGGGTGTGCGATACGTGGCCCTCGAGGGCCTGACCGTCATGGACCCGGAGACCATGCAGGAGGTTCCGGCAGATGGGGAGACCATTGGCGAGGTCATGTTCCGCGGCAACATCGTCATGAAGGGCTACCTGAAGAACCCCTCG